>NZ_JAWOCL010000105.1:0-8382 GCF_046483825.1 Sodalinema sp. | reverse complement strand
CTGGGGGTCGGGGCGGAGAGTAAGTCGCTAAAGATATTCATGGAGTCTTAAGTTCGCGTGGGTTTGAGGTGATGTGTTGATCCTGTAACTGGAGATAAGGAAACTCGGAGACCAGTAAACTCAGATATCACCTTGGGGAAAGCGGTCTTTTCTTAAGTTAACAGATTGCACTGGTTAAACGGACTCTGAGGAGCTGGCGCGGATGGTTAGGGTTCCGGTCATCCCGGCTTCGGCGTGACCGCTGATAGTACATTCGAGGTGATACTCTCCGGGTTTTTCGGGAACGAAGACCCATTCGGCTTCGGCGTTGGGTTTGAGTTCGAGTTCGCGCACGGTTCCTTTGACTTCTACTCCGGCGGCTTCGACTTTGCGCGTCCAACTGGCGGCGGCGAAGTCGGGGGCGCTGAAGTAGTGTTTTTCGGGACTGGGGTTGTCTAGGATCAGTTTGTAGGTTTGGCCCGCGATGAGATCGAGTTGATTTGGGTAGAACTTAAGCTGTCCTTGCCGATCGCCGAGATGAATGTGAAGTTCTGTGGCGTTGATGCGGGCTAGTTGGGGCGCCATATCGGTTGGGTTGGCCTGGGCCATGGTGGGGTTAACCAGGGCGATCGCCACCAAGAGACTGAAACAGCCTAGGATACGGGCGATCGCCACGGCGGAAATTTCTAAAAATGTCACCATTGTTACAACTCGTAATTATTTTCTGCTATTATTCTTTAGATTCTCTTAATAGTATAGGCGTTTCCCCGATTCTCGGGCATCACTGGCTGCCATGTCTGCATTTACCACTGAAGTACGATTGAACGATTATTTAAGCTCAAATCGGGGATCAACCCCCTGTCTTCGACGCGGCTCAAGTTGGGATCGACGTTGCAGCGGTCTGATTCGATTCGCGGCTCTACTGAGCGATCGATTGTATGAACAAGCCTAAAGCTACGTTGAGTTTCTGTAATATATGTTTAGGAATTTCTGAAAAGTTTCGATTTCTCAACTCATCGAAACATCTGAATACGGGAATCACTCACAATCTTGACTCTCAAATAAGCCATCTTTAGTCAGGGCGGGCTGGCTTTCATCTCCCTAAAACGGTGATCGATTTGCCATGACCCGCTCGGGATACCCCAGTCTTGTCAAGTCGCCCAACTCCCCTAATGTCAATATTTCATGCTGGCCACGTCGGCAATTGCTTCCATGAAGTCCCTGTTGTTATCAGTTTTCTGTCAAATTCATACTTGTTTTTAAATATCAGTGTTTATACGGAGGATGACATCAATACTAATACGGAGAAAAGATTGGATATCAAAATGGGGATACTCAAGTCTTAATTAACTGTTTAAATTATTTGACAATTAGCTCAAACAATCGATATGATGATTAAAGCAAGGTCAAGTCAACCTTCTTAAGAGGCTCAAGCCTAAGAGACCGGCTGAAATACATCTGCCTAATGGCATAAATCAGCAAACCTAAGCAAAATCTAAAGATGAAGATTGAAGATTTTGTAAAGCTTCCAAAAAATGTAGTCCTTATTACCTCATCTAATCAGATCAGGATGTTAGTTTGAACATAGTCAGAGTATTAGAACAAATCGAAACATTCTCTAGGAAAACTGGTATAGGAGTTTAATCATGAATGCACAGACATTAACTCCCCAGAAGATGGACGACCTTCTCCAGTCCCCGGTGGTCTTGTCTCAGGACAAGATTCTGGTGATTGATGATTCGCCTTGCTTACTGGCGGCAATGTTACGAAAATATGGCTACACGGTTGTAACCGAAACCGATAGCCACCGCGCTCACGGGGCTGTTTTAGACCAGGCTCCGGATCTAATTTTGCTTGACATTAATATGCCCGGCGCAGATGGCTATTCCGTCTGCACAACCCTCAAGGCCTCTGCCCAGACCCGTGATATTCCGGTGATCTTCGTCAGCGCCCGCAACGAAACCGTGGACAAGATCCGGGCGTTTCAGGTGGGAGCAGCCGACTATGTCAGCAAACAGTTCCAATTTTCCGAGACGCTGGTGAGAATCGAAACCCAACTCAATCAAAGACGACTTCAGAAACGGCTCATCGCCTCAGAAGCCCAAGCCCGAGAAAAATCCGAACAACTGACTCGGGCCTTGGCCCAAATCCAAGAGACGCAATCCCAACTGGTTCACCAAGCGAAGATGTCCAGTCTCGGTCAATTGGTGGCGGGAGTCGCCCATGAGATTAACAATCCGGTGAACTTCGTTTACGGCAACTTGACCTATATTGCCGAGTACACGGAACATCTGATGGAGTTGCTAGGGCTGTACCAACAGGCGCTCCCTGAACCGACTCCTGAGATTGAAGAGAAGATCGAAGAGGTGGATTTAGAGTTCATTGAAGCGGATTTACCCCGGCTGGTTGGCTCGATGCGCGTCGGAACCGAACGCATCCAGGAAATTGTCCGCTCTCTACGCAACTTCTCCCGTCTCGATGAGTCGGATCTCAAGTCGGTGGATGTCCATCAGGGGTTAGAAAATACCTTGGTGATTCTGCAACATCGTTTGAAGGCCAGCGGCGATCGCGCCGAGGTGAATATTGTCCGCTCCTACGGAGATTTGCCGCTTCTGGAATGTTATGCGGGGCAGTTGAACCAAGTCTTTACCAATATCTTGGCCAACTCCATTGATGCTTTAGCGGAGAAACGCAAGCAAGCCAGCGATGATGGGGCAGTCGAAGCTCCTCAAATTACCATTGAGACGAAGCGAGTGGGTCTCGATCACATCCGGGTCGTGATCGCCGACAATGGCGAAGGAATGCCCGAATCGGTGCGTAACCGCGTCTTTGACCCTTTCTTTACCACCAAAGACACGGGTGTGGGGACTGGCTTAGGAATGTCCATTAGTTATCAGATTGTCACTGAACGTCATCGCGGGCAACTCTCCTGCGAGTCTGGATTAGGCCAAGGAACTCGCTTTGAGATCGAACTGCCGTTGCGAGCCGCCAAACATGGCCCGATGGCAGAAAACCGCTACGGGAATACCGGCTCTCAAGCGGTGACTCCGATTGGTGTTAGCGTTGGGGAGTTTCAACAGGCCTCTTGAAGCAACGCTCTGAGTTAATTGATAAAATCGATCAACTTAGAGTTCTCAGTTCCCGCAGGAACTCTAAGGGTAACCCATCAGAATCGGCGATAAAGGCCACTTCATAGAGGCGATCGCCGATTTGCTGTTGTTCAGGGTCAAGTAGCACCTTCAGGGGGGTAACTTGTTGGGGGTTTTCCGCCGCCGCTTGCTCAAACCGTTGACGTAGGCCCTCTAACCAAGTGGGTAAGTCTTGCCCCATCCCGGCCAAGAGATCACTGAGATCAAACGAGAGATGATAATAGCCCACATAATGCTCATCGCCAAAAGCATCCGGCGCTGGTTTCGGTTCCGGAATCTGTATTAGTTCGATCCGTCCATTTAAGCCTTCGAGCCAACAGGCCAGGGTGTAGCCGGTTGTAAAGCGCTCACAGACCCGAAAGCCGAGTTGTTCGTAGAAGGCGATCGCGCGGTGAATATCTGCGGTCCGAATAGAAGCGTGGTGCATAGAGAACAGCGAGAGAGACAGCATCGGGTGTCAGGGCGATGTCCCTATTCAAACAGGCGAAAGTAAGGATAGCGCACCGGAACGCCGGGTTCTTTTTCTAAATCAAAATTAATCACATCCCAGCAGGGGTCATCTTTCCCCTCAGGGCTAAAGCTAACCGGGAGGCCATAGAGTTTGCTGAGGGAACTGTCGCCGCGATCGCGCCAGGGACTGCTACGGTCTAAATAAGCTGCCATCAAATCCCGATAGCGAGCCGCAATGACAATGCGAGTGGCCCGGTAGCCTTGGGTATAGAGGCGATCGAGGGCTTCATGAATTTCAAAGCGAATGCCGTCCGGGTGAGTATGTTGACGATACCACTCGTGATTCCATAAACGCCAATGTCGGTTGGATTGGAGATGCACCAGTTCCCCGGTTTTGGGATCGGCTTCAAACGCACCATGACGAGGACACAGATAAGTATCGGTCAAGGTCAAGGCGGAAATCTTTTGCCGACAGTGGGGACATTCAATCTCCGGTCCAAAAATGGGATACTGAGAGCTTGGATCGGTAAAATAGTCCATGCAATAATCGTACTCACTCGACGATAGACAAGAACCCGGTTAGCGTCGGCGTCCAGTGCCAGATCTCTGACGGCAGCGGGGCCTCTCGCTAACGGTTTTTGTTTGTTTCCTATCTTAACCTGCCTGTGAAGTTCTGCTGCTGAGGCAAAATTGTTAATTATTAAGTGTGAATTGCCAGATCATGAACTCCCCTCAATTCCCCGCTGATGTCCCCAATCCCGATTACTGGCCGCCGGTTGACTGCTCTCGGGCCAGCTTTGTGGCCGCCAATGCGACGCTGTTGGGGGATGTGACCCTAGAGGCGGGAGCTAGTGTTTGGTATGGGGCTGTGATTCGTGCTGATGTGGTTGCGATTCGTATTGGTGCAATGAGTAATGTCCAGGATGGGGCGATTTTACATGGAGATCCTGGGGAACCGTTGGTGTTAGAGGAGTTCGTTACGGTGGGCCACCGAGCGGTGATTCATAGTGCTTATATCGAACGCGGCTGTTTGGTGGGGATTGGGGCGACGATTTTGAATGGGGTGCGCGTGGGAGCGGGGAGTATTATCGGGGCTGGAGCCTTGGTGACGAAGGATGTTGCGCCGCGATCGCTGGTGTTGGGGATTCCCGCCAAAGTGGTGCGGCCCGTTTCCGAGGAACAGGCCGCTGATTTGATGGATCATGCTCGCAAGTATGAGCGTTTAGCTCAGGTTCATGGGGGGACTGGCTCGGATTTAGGATTTCATGGGTGAAAGCGGCGGCTGGAATGGAGTTGGGGTTGTTCTGTTAGATAAATCTCAGTGAATGCCTCGGCAGCGGCGGTAAAATGTAGCACAATGGAGATATAATGGGTACTCGAAGAAGAGTATTTAAGATTTTTTTAAGACAGGAGTAGGGTCTATGGATTTTGATTGGCGTTTACTGGTTGTTCTCGGTCCGATCGCGATCGCCCTCGGCTGGGCATTGTTCAACATTGGTCAAGCCGCGTTAGGACAAGTCCAAAACTACCTCAACCGTCAAAGTTAGGGAACGTTCGGAATTATCCTCTGTAACCGAGTCAGTCCGGCGGTTTTGCGTACGCAAGGCCGCCGGATTTTGCTGGGTCGATGTGGGCGAACTTCAGACCCCGAGGGTTAACCCCAGACTGTGGTAAGGTTTTTCCATTGTTAAGTATTGATGGTCAGGTGCGGCTTGCGATCTATGGTCTTAGACTTTCAAGGGTACGATGCAGATAAACTCCCCCCCCAGAATATCGAAGCGGAAGAGGCGATTTTAGGGGGGATTTTGCTCGATCCCGAAGCCATGAATCGGGTGGTGGAAGTCTTGACAGCAGAAGCGTTTTATGTTAAAATCCATCAAACCATTTTTCAGGCGGCCCAGGGGTTACATAGTGTAGGACAGCCGACGGATTTAATTAGTGTCACGGCCTGGTTACGCGATCGCGACCTCTTAGAAAAAGTTGGCGGCCAAAGTAAATTGGCTCAATTAGTTGATCGCACCGTCTCAGCGGTAAATATTGACCAATATGCAGCTTTGGTGATGGATAAGTATTTCCGTCGCCAGCTTATTCAAGCGGGACAGGAGATCACCGGCTTAGGCTATCAAGCGGCGACCCCGTTAGAGACGGTGTTAGATCAAGCCGAACAAAAGATTTTTTCCATTACTCAAAAGCGTCCTCAACAGGATTTAGTGCCTTTATTTGAAACCCTAATTCATGCGTTTCAAGAATTAGAAGCTCAAATTGAAACCCAAGCGCAACCGGGGTTTTTATCAGGGTTTTATGACCTCGATGCGATGACGGGAGGCTTTCAAACGTCGGATTTAATTATTGTGGCGGGGCGCCCGTCAATGGGGAAATGTCTGCATGAGCGATCGCAGGTGCTATTAACAGATGGTTCTCTCGTCACGATGGGAGAACTCTACCGCCGTCGCCAAGGAACTGTTCTCACCCTGGGGAACCATTGGCGCTTTCAACAGACGCAAGTCTCTGACTTTATTGATGATGGTGTCAAGCCTATTTTTCGCGTCACAACTCGCCTAGGGCGACAAATTGAAACCACCTTAACTCACCCCTACTTAACGGTTACAGGATGGAAACCTTTGGCCAACTTGGCGGTGGGCGATCGCATTGCTGTCCCCCGCCGTTTAGAGGTGTTTGGAGATGAGCCGTTACCCGAGCATCAAATCAAACTCCTCGCCTACTTGATTGGCGATGGGACTCTCACCTCGGGGACTCCCCGTTTTACGAATGGTAATCCCAACATTCAACAAGACTTTATTGAAGCTGTTGAGCAGTTTCCGGGGATGACAGTCCACCAACAACACTCAGGAGGAACCCGAACTCCCTCCTTTTTAACCGTCTGTGATCCTCAACAGATGGCGGCTAACCGAGTGCGCTTTGCGACAGGATTGCGTGATGCACTGGCTCAGTATCCCGGTTCAGCACGACAACTCGCCGCTCAAATTGGGGTTTCTCCGGCCTTGGTGAGTCTCTGGAAATCAAAAAATCTAAGCCCAAGCCTTGAGGTGAGCGAGCGCCTATTTCAACACTTAGAAGCCAGCCCAGACTTCAATCCCGATATCGTTACGAACTTGCGGCGAGTTAGCCGGAACCGAATTAAATGTTGGTTAGACACATTAGGCTTGTGGGGGAAAAATGCACATCAAAAAACAATTCCCGAAGTGATATTTAAGTTACCTAAGCCCCAACTTGCTTTATTTCTGAATCGACTGTTTGCAACGGATGGCTGGGCAGCAGTTCTTAACAGTGGTCAATGTCAACTTGGATACCTGAGCGTCCATGAGGTCTTAGCTCGTCAAATCCAACATTTGCTGCTGCGCTTTGGGATTATTGCTGCTCTCAAGCGCCGCCAGGTTCGCTATAAAGACGAAAGACGACCGGCTTGGCAACTCGATATTACTCATGTCCAATCGATTCGTCGGTTTATTGATGAGATTGGTATCTTTAGTAAAGAAGAGGCGATTGAGCGCGTTCGACAAAGCTTGGCAACTCGGCGAGAACAAAGTAATCGAGACTTGATTCCTAAGGAAGTCTGGGAGCGGCTAAGGGTCTTAAAAGGTCAAGACTCTTGGACATCGTTACGGAAACGAGCCGGTATTGCCTCGAATAACCTTCATGTAGGTCAACGGGCATTATCACGGTCTCGACTCTTGAAACTTGCGATCGCCCTAGATAACCCTGACCTACAACACCTTGCTGATAGTGATGTCTATTGGGATGAAATCACAGCAATTGAAGGATTGGGCGAGGCTCAAGTTTACGATTTAACGATTCCTGAGACTCATAACTTTGTCGCTAATGATATCTGTGTTCATAACACAGCGTTCAGTTTGAATATCGCCCGTAACTTAGCCAATAGCTATAAATTACCCGTGGCGGTGTTTAGCTTAGAGATGTCCAAAGAGCAACTTGTGCAACGATTGCTCGCCAGCGACTCAGGAATTGAAAGTAACCGCCTGCGAGCCGGCCGCGTCAGTCAAAACGAATGGGAACCCCTCAGTCGCGCCTTAGCCTCCCTGTCAGAAATTCCCATTTTTATCGATGATACCGCCAATATTACCGTAACTGAGATGCGGTCTAAATGCCGACGCTTGCAGGCTGAACAAGGGAAACCCTTAGGATTGGTGTTATTAGACTATTTACAACTGATGGAGGGAGCGGGAGATAACCGGGTTCAGGAATTATCTCGGATTACGCGATCGCTTAAAGGCTTGGCGCGGGAACTCAATGTCCCAGTGATTGCGCTCTCCCAGTTGAGTCGTGGTGTGGAAGCTCGCAACAATAAACGGCCCATGATGTCGGACTTGCGTGAAAGTGGGTCGATTGAGCAGGATGCGGATTTAGTGGCCATGCTCTATCGGGATGAATACTATAACCCCGATACCCCCGATCGCGGTATTACGGAGCTAATTATCGCCAAACACCGCAATGGTCCGACGGGGATCGTGAAACTGCTGTTTGACCCTCAATATACCCGTTTCCGCAATCTCGCCAGTCCCGGTCGTCCCCTCTCGGGAAGCGCCTATGGCCAACTTCCGCCGGGTTAATTGGGTTTGGCTTGTTGTCTCAATTCTCCTTGTCCAGATTGGCGACGGTTTGGCCCAAAAGGACAATGTTTAGCAAAACCCGCAAGAATCCTCCGCTTCAAATCTCTGATTGAAGCGTGAGATGAATGGCGGCAGTAACTTATGGTAGAGTGTTTATGGTGAATCTAATTTGCCCTAATGCTCAAAGTCGTCAAAATCAGACTCTACCCAAATGA
>NZ_JAWOCL010000301.1:0-8746 GCF_046483825.1 Sodalinema sp. | reverse complement strand
CGTGATTCTATTCTCGTTAAAAAAAAATAAATGGGCGATACTGGATTCGAACCAGTGACCCCTTCCGTGTGAAGGAAGTGCGCTACCACTGTGCTAATCGCCCATAGACTCCCATTATAGCCGAAGCCGCAAAGTTTGGCAAGAGGGGGAAGAAGGCAAGAGGCAAGAGGCAAAAGGCAAGAGGCAAGAGGCAAGAGGCAAGAGGCAAGAGGCAAGAGGCAAGAGGCAAGAGGTAGGTTCTTCTCTGTTCCCTGTTCCCTGTTCCCTGTTCCCTGTTCCCTGTTCCCTGTTCCCTGTTCCCTGTTCCCTGTTCCCTATTTCCTCTAAAATGCGATCGCACCCTCACTAAATTGCCTCCTTCAGCCCCCGACTCGTGGCATAATAGCGCCGATCGACACAATTACCCGCACAGCCATGCCCATCTCAGGCGCTCAACCTGCACTCCTTGTCCTCGCCGACGGCAGCCATTACCCAGGCTACTCCTTCGGTGCCACCGGAACGGCCATCGGTGAAGTTGTCTTCAATACCGGAATGACGGGCTATCAGGAAGTTTTGACCGATCCCAGTTATTGTGGTCAATTGATTACCTTCACCTATCCCGAACTGGGGAATGTTGGTGTTAACCCCGATGATGAAGAATCGAACGGCCCGGTTGCCAAGGCGGCGATCGCACGTAATATCTGTCACCGCCCCAGTAACTGGCGATCGACTCAATCGTTGCCGGATTATCTCAAAGAACATGGGATTCCCGGAATTTACGGCATTGATACCCGTGCTTTAACCCTAAATCTGCGCTCTTCTGGAGCCATGAATGGGGCTGTTTCCACAGAAATCCTCGATCCCGAGGCCCTGCTGATGCAAGTCCAGTCTGCCCCCAGTATGGCGGGCTTGAACCTGGTTCCTGAGGTCTCGACGTCGGATGTTTACGAATGGCATGAACCCACGGCTGATATCTGGGAATTTGGCCCCAAATCTCAACCTGGGGAAGAGCCGTATACGGTGGTCGCCATTGACTTTGGCGTTAAACGCAATATCCTCCGTCGCCTGGCCAGCTACGGCTGTCGGGTGATTGTGGTTCCCGTTAGCACCTCGCCTGAGGATATTTTGAGCTATAACCCGGATGGCATTTTTCTCTCCAATGGCCCCGGAGATCCCGCTGCGGTTCAAGATGGTATTGCGACCGTTAAAGCCCTCCTGACGGCTGAAAAACCCATGTTTGGGATTTGCATGGGACATCAGATTCTGGGACAGGCCATCGGTGGGGACACCTTTAAACTTAAGTTTGGCCACCGGGGACTCAATCAACCCTGTGGCTTGAGTCAACAAGTCGAAATTACCAGTCAGAACCACGGTTTCGCCATTGATGCCGAGTCTTTGAGCGGGGATCTCGAAGTGACTCACTTTAATCTCAACGATCGCACCGTCGCCGGATTGCGTCATAAAAAATTGCCTCTGTTTTCGGTGCAATATCACCCCGAAGCCAGTCCTGGCCCCCATGATGCGGACTATCTGTTTGGCCAGTTTGTTGAATCGATGCGTCAGGCCCGGCAAACCCCCGTCTCGGTCTAGTTTCTCTGTTCGCCTCCTGGCTGATTCGTCTCGTCTGGGATCATCCCCTAGACAAATGTTGGAATACAGCCTATACTGAGGCGTTAACTCAAGGTATTACGTGACACGAGGAGGACGCTATTCCTGAGCCACTCAACTTGACGGTTAGCCTACGAGGCACACGAGAAGTCAAAGGAAACTACCAGTTGTTCCGACTCACGGGGCTGCTTGATGCGTTCTCGGAGCCGAACTTCCAGAAAGTTCTTAGCAAATGTATCGATGAAGGTCCGGCGAATGTCATCCTAGACCTCTCGAAGATTGATTTTGTCGATAGCTCCGGCTTGGGCGCACTCGTCCAGTTAGTTAAACGGGCGCAGACGGCTAAAGGAAGCTTACAAGTGGTCACCAACCCGCGAGTCACCCAGACTGTGAAACTGGTGCGATTGGAAAAATTCCTATCGTTACAGGGTTCGGTGGATGAGGCGATCGCCAACGTCTCCAAATCCTGATAGGTTTCGGATAGGTCAGCGAGCCGTTGCGCAATTGGGCAAAACGGCTCGTTATTCTCTTGTTTGTTAGATTTTTCTAGGAATTAAGCCTTGTTTGAGGACGTTGGGTTGCTACAGAAGTCTTTAACCCCCCAGCAATTGCGGCAACTGTCGCCCATATCCCTCGCCTATGTGGGGGATGCCGTCTATGAGTTATATGTTCGCCAACGTTATTTGTTTCCACCTCGGCGGACGCATCATTATCATCAACAGGTGGTCGCTCAAGTTCGGGCCGAACGTCAAGCTGAGCAACTTCACGCCATTCAGAGCGATTTGACGGACGAGGAACGGGATGTGATTCGTCGGGGGCGCAATGCCACGGTTCGCTCCCCGAAACGCCTTGATCCCAAAACCTATCAGGAGGCCACCGGCTTAGAAGCCCTGATTGGCTATCTCTATTTGACGGATTCTGAGCGCTTGTTTGAACTCCTCAGCCGCTTCACGTTTGATGATGAGGGTGATGATGAGGGCTGAGAATGGGGGCAGAGAATGAGGGCTGGGGCGATCGCCATTTCATGATATCCAGCCGTTTACCATATTTTTTGTATTTTGTCAACAAAAAATCGAGCCAACTCCCATCTCAATCCCCAGAGGCGACCGGAGATGACCCGAGTCTGTCCTCCACAAGACCGGTGATTGACCGCTATTCCCTCTGAGATTTCAACTGTTATTCCACTGTTATTCCACTGTTAACTGTCAACGATCAACTGTCATGACTCCTAAACCCCGTAAATCTTCTCGTAAACCTTCGTTACGTTCAGGACCTTCCGACAAACCTCGGTTTTCCAAGAATGCTCGCGGCCCTCGCCGTGATGATCGCCGTGATGACCGCCGTGATGATCGCCGTGATGATCGCCGCGATGACCGCCGTGATGACCGCCGTTCCTCCGCTGCTATGTCAGGAGATGATAACAGCCTCGAAGATCGGGATCTGATCTATGGTCGTCATAGTGTCTTAAGCGCCTTAGAGGGCGATCGCCGTCTGCATCGCGTCTGGATTTCCGAGCAATTGCGCCATGCACCTCGCTTCCATAGCCTCCTCAGCCAAGCCAAACAGCGAGGAACGGTGGTTGATGAAGCTTCCTACAAACAACTTGATCGCATGGCCGACGGCGGAAACCACCAGGGGGTGATCGCTCAGGTGGCTCCCTACGATTATTGGCATATTGCCGATCTCATTGAACAGTCGAAAAAGGTCAGCGATCGCCCGGTCATCATTATTAGTGACGGGATCACGGATCCCCACAACTTAGGCGCCATTATTCGCACCGCTGAAGCCATTGGCGCTCAGGGGCTGGTGGTTCCCCAACGTCGCGCCGCTGGGGTGACGTCCACGGTGATGAAAGTGGCCGCTGGGGCGATCGAAAAGTTACCCGTTGCTCAAGTTGTCAATCTGTCCCGAACCTTGGAAACCTTTAAAGAAGAGGGGTTTTGGATTTATGGACTCTCCGAACAAGCGGATTCGGTGATCAGCGAGGTTGAATTTGACCGGGCAACTGTGTTAGTGATGGGAGCAGAAGGCGATGGTTTATCCCTCCTAACCCAACGCCACTGTGACCAACTCGTCTCCATCCCCCTAGCCGGTAGTACCCCGAGTCTCAACGTTTCAGTCGCCGCCGGGATGGCACTGTATGAAATCTATCGTCAACGTTGGTCGAATCGACTACAGCTCAAAAATTGGGGATCGTAGTAGTATCGAGATGTCATCGTTCCCTGTCGGTTTAGCCGGGTTTGCGGACGTTGAAAAAAAACAACGGGCGGAGTATAAAGAACTGTAAAGTAACAGCATTGAGTCTGTTGGGTTCACAAGCTTCAATATCAATTAACACACGGGCAAACGTCATGAAGGAATTTTTCATTAACATTCTGCAACTCGTCGGCTTAGCGTGGTGGGTTGAGATTCAAACCGATCAGCCCCAATGCACCTACTACTTTGGGCCGTTCCTCTCTCAGAAAGAGGCGCGTAGCGCTCAAGTCGGCTATATCGAAGACATCGAAAGCGAAGGCGCTCAGGGAATCCGAGCTCAAGTGGGGCGCTATAAACCCTCGCAATTGACCATTTTTGACGAGGCCACTGAGTTCCCTAAGTCAAGCCCAAAGCCCGCCTTTAGTGGTCAGATGTAGCGGGACCTGTTCGATCAGGGTGTGTTAGCCAAGTCAAGATATCTTGACAAACTAAATTGGGAACTTCCCAAGGAAAAAGATGCGCGGTTTCTTCATACAGTCTCACATCACAGTGGGGAAGAAGCCGTGCTGTCTCTTGGCTGGCGGCTGGGGTAATGTGGCGATCGCGATCGCCGATGAGCCACAAACAGGGGCAACGAATTTCGCTTAAGCGCGATCGGGCATCATAGCCATCCCGTAAGGCTTGCGAAAGGGCTTGTTGGGCCAGGCGACTGGTTCCTAAATAGGCTGAGATCCCCTCTCGGGCCAGGTAGCGGTACACCGCCGGGGTTTGCCGAGCCACGAGATACTGAAACAGCGATCGCCGTCCCCAATGCTCAATAATCCAGGGATGACCGGGAACCAGGCCATTACTGATCCCGGCCAAGGCACTATAGGTCAAGAGCTGACGTGATATGGGGGGATGGTCGCTGCGAGGCCGGGCCGCTGTAGCCACGCCGATCAATCCCAGAACGCGATCGGGATGGCGTAGGGCCAGTTCTAGGGCGAGAATCCCTCCCAAGGACCACCCGAGTAACCAGAATTTTTCTATATTTAAGCTCGTTAATACGGCCTCGAGATCATCGAGATGGTCGGCCATGGAAAAGGGGATCGAGGTATGACTGAGGCCATACCCCCGTAAGTCGGGGCTGATGGTGCGATAGTGGGCCGAAAGCACATCGGTGAAGACGGCCATACTCTGACGATTGCCCGGATGTCCGTGGAGACAGAGCATCGCTGGACCTTGGCCCCGAACGTCTCGATAGAGGTCGATCGCTGCCATGTCTTAGGCTCCCTGACGGTAACTTCGCTCGGCAACTCGTTTGAGGCGACGAAGCTGGGCCTGCATGTCCTCGCGGGTCCAAGCGGCGGCGATGCGATCGAAGCCAAACGCGATGACGGGATTGGGAATGGAAAATTCAAAGCGGTTCAGGAGTAAGGTTCCTTCAATCTGGGGTTGGCATTCCCAGCGATCGCGGCCCACGAAGAATCCCTCAAAGGACCACACCACCAATCCTGGCTCCCGTTCGACGATACGACTGGTTAAACTCGGCTTCAGCAGCGGGATTTGGATGACAAAACGAGATGTCGCCCCGAGAGCATCATCCCAGTTCCCAATGGGTTCACAGCGTAGGGCCGGATTGAGCCAAGTGTGCATCAACTCTAAATCCGTGAGACATCGCTCCACGGCTGTTGCACTAGCACGAATATAAATAGATTGCTCAAAAACACGACTTAAAGACATTCAAGGTTTACCAACGCGGTGCAAGGATTCAGTGTAAGGTTCGCTGTAAGGTTCGCTGTAAGGTTCGCTGTAAGGGTCGGTGCAGGCGTTGCTGCAACATTAACGACAAGCTAACGACAAGCTGAGGTCGGGCTGAGCGATTTACGCCAATTCTGGGCGATCGCCCCTAGAATTATCTTGACACAAGCTGGGGGGCGCTTCTGAGTCGAATCACCAAATTGTGATTTACAAATAGAGTTATCCTTTGAAGGAGAAAGGGGGAAAACCCCTGAAAACTAGGATGAATCTGATTATTTCTGTAGTATGTTTCCAAGTGCTGCTGATTACGGCAACATAGCTATCATAGTTTTGCGTTCTAAGTCTTTTATCTAAAGACGGAACCAAACCCAAACTAGATGCAGCGGACTTGTAACGGGAGTGATGTCCTGTTGACCGCTGCCTCTGATTGCATCTGTCGTTATACGGAGGGCGCATCGGACTGTTCTATCTCGACGACTCTCTAGGACCTTGAGTCGAAGCGAGACGACCCAGTTGCGATCGCGTCATAACCAAGTATGTTAGACCTTTGGTCTCTAAACCCACCCGACGAGGCAATTCCTCGTCTTCTCGCCCAGGCCAACGGGGATACCCCGAACACCCTGTCCGGCTTTTGGAATCGCATCAGCGAGACTCTTGGGGGCTTTATCCCCAGTATTCTCGGGGCAGTCGCTATCCTGATCCTGTTTTGGCTGGGGGCAACCCTCGCCGCGACCTTGGTCAAAGGCGTTCTGCACCGCACCGACATCGATAACAAAATTGCCGGATGGCTCACAGGCAATCAAGCCAGCGACTTTCCTATTGAAAAGTGGATTGCCAAGATTGTCTATTGGATTATCCTGCTGCTGGGGTTCCTGGCGTTCTTCAATGTCCTTGACCTAGAGATTGTTTCTGCGCCTCTGTCCGGATTCCTGGAGCAAATCTTTGACTACCTGCCGCGCATTGCCGCCGCCGCCATTTTACTCCTGGTGGCTTGGGCCTTAGCGACGCTCTGTAAAGTCCTGCTCACTAAAGGACTCGAAAGCTTCCGGCTCGATGACCGTCTGGCGGAACAATCGGGCGGTTCGAGTCCCTTTCTCGTCAATGATGCTCTGGCCAATATCCTGTATTGGTTCATCATTCTGCTGTTCCTACCCATTGTTCTCGATACGCTGGGCCTGCAAGGGTTACTCCAACCTCTGCAAGCCATGGTCGAGAAAATCCTCTCCTATCTGCCTCAAATCCTGACGGCGATCGCCATTGGCGTTGTTGGCTGGCTTGTTGCACGAGTGGTGCGCGGTATCGTCACCAACCTCCTGGCGGCGACGGGTGTGGACAATCTCGGTTCTCGCCTAGGCCTCGGACAGATGGGGGGAATGACCCTATCGGGCGTCATCGGCACCTTCGTCTATGTGTTGGTGTTAATTCCCATCGCCATTGCGGCTTTGGATGCTCTACAAATTGCCGCCATTTCTGGCCCGGCGATTTCGATGTTGCAGCAAGTCTTAGACTTCCTGCCTCAAATCTTTACGGCGGCGTTAATTGTCGCGATTTCCTTCTTTATTGGACGGTTGGTGTCGGAGTTCGTCACGAATTTGCTCACCAGTGTCGGGTTCAATAATATCTTCTCGGCTCTCGGACTGAATCCGCCTCCCCGCAACCCCGAAGATCCCGGTGCGATGACTCGCTTCCAAGGAAGCCGCACTCCTTCTGAGTTTGTGGGAATTATTCTCTGGGTTGGCATTGAGTTGTTCGGTATTATTGCCGCCGTCGATGTTCTAGAAATTCCGGCTCTGAACACGATTGTGTCTGGGTTACTGGTCATCTTCGGTCGTATTTTGGCCGGACTGGTGGTTCTCGGCATTGGCTTATATTTGGCGAACTTGGTTCACAATTTAATTGCGGGTTCGGGTTCGGCGAATGGTCAATTGCTCGGACAAGTGGCCCGGGTGTCTATCATTGTCTTTGTGGTGGCTATGGCTCTGCAACAGATGGGGATTGCTCCGGATATTGTCAATCTTGCCTTTGGCTTATTGTTGGGTGCGTTAGCTGTTGCGATCGCCCTAGCCTTTGGCCTCGGCGGACGAGATGTTGCGGCTGAGAAAATCCGCGAGTTTCTCGCGTCGTTCCAGCAACGGCAATAGGTGTTCGGGAGACGTCAGCGACGTTTCTCTTAACAATTTATGAACCTTTAGGGTAGTGAGTTCACTACCCTTTTTTCAGGCCGAGATTGGGCTGTACAACCCGTTCCGGGTTACTCTTGACGGTGAACGTCTTAATCAAGGCCGCGATAGAGTCTCGAGATCGCAATTTCGAGGTTAAGGCTGGGGAGGGGGATCAGATCTCCCGTTTGGTAAATCGTCGTCTCCCAGGTGTTATCAGCCAGGCGGAGACGGACTTCGACGCACTGAGTCTCTTGGGAGATGAGGAGGTATTCTTGGAGGCGATCGAGTTTTTGGTAGTCGCGGAATTTCAAGTCGCGATCGAAGGCTTCGGTACTGGTTGAGAGGACTTCGGCGATGAGGATGGGGTAGCGTTTGATGAAGCGGTCTTGGCGATCGCGTTCATCGCAGGTGACGAAGGCATCAGGGTAGTAATAAAAGTCATCCTGGTCGTTGACTTTGACATCGCTACCGTAGAAGCGACAGGGTGAGTTGCCCAAACCATCGTCAATTTCTCGGAGTAGGTTGAAGGTAATTCGCGCATGAGCGTCGCTACGGCCAGTCATGGCGTAGACGAGTCCTTGGCGGTATTCGTGGCGGATGGGGTTTTGGCGATCGAGGTCGAGGTAGTCTTGGGGAGAGATAGAGTGGGGAATGGCGATCATGGTGGAACGTTGTAGAACGTTGTCGGGGCGAAAAATGTTTCGTCCCTACGTGAAATTGTAACCTTGTAGCTAGGTTGGAGACTCCTCTGAGCCAACAACACCTTAAGTCACTTTTTCAGCACAGAGACGTTGTTCAACTCGTTCGTACTCATCTTCAAGCAGCCAAAGCTTAGCGTCTTGATACGTTTCGCTAGCAAAAATGACTTGATAGTGTTCTGCGGGATCGTAAATTTGCGTTTTACCTGATTCATGACTCAGCAAAACTAAAACGTAGGGAGGGGAGGCTGTTGGATCGATCCAGAGTTCTGTAAAGTCCCAATCTTCAGCTAGGTTTAATGCGGGGAATGACATGGTATTTATCTCCTTTGATTTTCATTTCTCCGTAGTGGAGAGAGATTT
>NZ_JAWOCL010000300.1:0-3987 GCF_046483825.1 Sodalinema sp. | reverse complement strand
CGCCAAGGGGGCAACTTTACCCTGGACTGGCTCTCCCGTGAGTTCGGCCATCTAGCCTTTAAGTATGGAGATGTCTTGAATGCCCTGCCCTCCCAGGACAGTCAAGAGTCTCAACAGCCCGAACCCTTAAGCTTAAGGGCCTAAGCCAACCCTTATCCATCCTGATAGCGTGAGAGAGAAACCCGCTCGCCGGCCGGCGAGCGGGTTTTTTAGAAAGTTTCAGCCCCAGAATAACTTATTGATTTAAAACATCTTTCTTGTGCTGAACATTGCCCACAACAGCGGCAACTTCTGCCAATAAATCATCAGCAACCCCCATCTCTTTCAAGGTAATGAGCAGATCCTCAGCCACCGCATCAAAATGTTCGCCCTGTAGGCCCTGTTCTTCGACTAAAGCCTTGTGAGCCTCCCGCATCGAGCGGCCCGTGTAACCCCCGCCACCTAAGGCGTAGGTGAGAAAGGCTTTCTGATGTTGCCGCTGGCGAGTCATGTTGGTGTCGGCAAAAAAGTGTTTGATGCGATCATCGGCTAACACTCGGTTGTAAAACTTGTCGACCGCTGCATCAATCGCCGCGTCTCCACCCAGTTTCTCAAATAAAGTCGTCATCGTGTCTCCTTAAAATTGTTGAATCAATGAAATCAATGAAATAGATGACTCAGGGCAATAACAGACATTATTCACCTGAGCCAACTTAACAGCCTAGCCTTGTGAAAAATCAGGCGTTAAGGCTTCTCTCGGTTGCGCTTGCGTCGGTTCTTGGAAAATGGCAACGATCGCCCGTAAGACGCAAATCACCATGACCAATGCTCCTAAACTAAAGACGATATCACCGGGAATCCGTAGCCAGACCGTCCAGTGCATCCAGGGGGAACTAATCACCTCAGCACTGCGAGCGTACCAAGTGCCATAATTGACCGATTGCACCAGTTGATAGAAACCACTGGGAATCAAGCCACACACCATCATCATGACAAGGCCGATATTGATACCCCAAAACGAGCGATTAAACCAGGTTTCATTCCAGGCGCGATCGGGGGTAATCTCGCGCAACGCAAACAGCATCAGAGCCAAAGCCAGAGAGCCATAGACCCCAAATAACGCTGAGTGAGCGTGAATGGGGGTGGTGTTAATCCCCTGGGAGTAATACAGAACAATGGGAGGATTGATTAAGAAGCCAAACACTCCCGCTCCGACGAGGTTCCAGAAACAAGTGGCCAGGAAAAACTTCAGCGGAATCCGATAGAACCCTTGGGCCTCTTGAGAGAGGCGAATGGATTTGACCACTTCAAAGCCAATCAAGGTTAGGGGAACCACCTCCAAGGCTGAGGCCACGGATCCCATAGCGGTAATAAAGACGGGTGTTCCCGAAAAGTAGAGGTGATGTAGGGTTCCAATGACACCACTCCCGAGATAGAGAACCGTCGTCAGATAAGTCGCTCGTAAGGCCGAGGAGCGTTTGAGGAAGCCGAGTTCACTACATAGATAGGCGATCGCCACCGTGGCAAAAACTTCAAAAAAGCCTTCCACCCAAAGGTGAACCACCCACCAACGCCAATACTCAGCAATACTCAAAGGAGTATGGTTGCTGTACATCAACCCCGCAGAGTAAAACAGGGGAATGGTAATGGCACTATAGAGGAAAAAGTGATTTAGTCCAGTTTTGCTGCCTTCGGCTTTGAGAGCGGGTTTGAGGGCGCGGTACATCAGCCAGAGCCAAAACACCATACCGCCAATGAGCAGCAGTTGCCACAATCGTCCAAGCTCGACATATTCATAGCCTTGATGGCCGAACCAGAAACTTTTGTCCCCGAGGAACCCTTGCACGCCGGCCCAAGATCCCACCAGAGACCCCACCACCACTAAGGTGAGCGCCCCTAAGAGACCACTATTGCCCCAGGATTGTCCTTTGGGTTCATTTTGACCAAAACGGGGTGCAAAATAGAGTCCAGCCGCCAGCCAACAGGTGGCAATCCAGAACACGGCTATTTGTAAATGCCAGGTTCGGGAGGCGGCGTAGGGGAGGTAGTCTTGCAGAGGAACGCCATAAAAGCCATCTCCTTCAACGGCGTAGTGAGCCGTCACCATTCCCATGAGGATTTGCACCAGAAACAGGGTCATGGCCACGCCAAAAAAGAGGGTGGTGACTTTCTGGCTCGGGGTAGCGATGCGGATATTGGGCCGTTCGGTGACGATTTGCACCTCTTCGGGGTCTTCTTGGGTGAGATAGATAAACAAGAAGAGGGCGATCGCCGCAATCAAGACAATCACCGAGACAATTGACCAAATGAGGAATTGCGGCGGGGCCTGATTCCCAATGAGATCGTCGTGAGGAAAGTTGGCCGTATAGGAAAACGGTGCATTGGGACGATTGGCGGCGGCGGCCCAAGCGGTCCAGGTAAAGAAGGCCGTGACATTATGCAATTGGTCTTCGTCGGTGAACCAGCCACTGGGAATGGAATGGGTCACAGATCCCTGGGATAAGAGGCGGTGATAGTCGTCGAAGACTTGGCTGAGTCCCTGAGTTTGGGCCGCCGTTAGGGTGAGAGTTTCTGTTTCACCGTCATAGCGATTGGTTTTAAAGTCTTCTTCTACCTGAACTTGCAGTTGAGCCTGTTCGATGCCTGAGAGGGATTCCCAATCGCTTTGGGTGAAGTCGGGGGTGTCGGCGTAGAGAACGCCGGCGGTGGCTAGTCCCCAACGGTGCAGGAGATCCGCGGTCCAGTCGGGGGCTAGATAACTGCCATGACCCCAAATGCTGCCAATATGCTGTCCACCTCGGGCTAGATAGGTTTCTTGCCCCAGTTGGATGTTCTCTTGAGTCAGAATCGTCTCCTGTTGAGGGGAGACGATGGTGGCGGGGATGGGGGGCGCATTTTTGTAGATGGCGGCCCCGGCCCCAATCAGCACTGTGAAGGTCACGACGCACACCAGCACTAACCAGGCGGGTAGGCTAAATCGCTGAATGGGCGATCGCTCCACCCTCAGGTCGAGAGTTGGATTTGCCATAAGGGAAATTTTCTGAAAGACAGGGTCTCGGACAAGCTGGTTGATCACTACCGGCTGTCCACGGAGCCAGTATAGTCAGGGAATTTTGATATTGTCTTTGACTTAGATCAAGAATTTAGGGGTTTTCTCGATGTGATGAGTTGGATGAGATACCCGGCGTCGTACTAGCACGACAGATAGAGACCAAATTTGCCGCTCCTGGCGCGGTTGCAGGCTTTTCTTACTACGCCTTACCTATTGTTGCGAGGAATTATAGTTATTAATTGATTTGTTTTAACTTACACTTCCTGTCTTCGTCAACTTCTCATCCCAAATCTTTAAATCAACTTGCTTTTAGGTAGCGTTTTATGAAAATTTATGTAATTTGAATCTCATTAAACCCACATTTAAGGATTTGTGAGTACCTTGGGAGAGCTTTATATCCGTAAAAACATTGAACCTGCGGAGACTTAAAAGCTGTGTAGTAATGCAACGATTTTCAACTTAAGTACTATCTGACTATGTCTCCTCAAAATCTACTCTTCGTTGATGCCTCCCTTGCTCAAACGATCGACCTCAGCAAGGTTAGCCCTCAAACGCGGGTCGTTCTCCTCGACCCAGAAACAGACGGAATTGAAACGATTACAGAGACGCTATCAGGGGTGCAAAACCTCGATAGCATTCAACTTTTGTCCCATGGCAGTGCGGGCAGTTTGTCTTTGGGGAATGTGCAGTTAAACGATGCCACCCTGGACAACTATGCAGACCAAATTCGCGGCTGGAAGTCTGCCTTGGCTGAAGGGGGCGATCTCTTGCTGTTTGGTTGCGATGTGGCAGCGGGCGATTCAGGTAAAACCTTTGTATCGCGCATTGCTGAACTGACGGGAGCAGATGTAGCTGCATCGACGGATCTGACGGGGAATGCAGCTTTGGGGGGCGACTGGGAATTAGAGTATCATGTTGGGGCGATCGAAGCAGCCCCCGCCTTAAGCCTGGAAACC
>NZ_JAWOCL010000061.1:0-6885 GCF_046483825.1 Sodalinema sp. | reverse complement strand
CAACTCCCGCGCCAACCCCTGAACCTGCACCCGCGCCAACTCCCGCGCCAACCCCTGAACCTGCACCCGCGCCAACTCCCGCACCCGCGCCAACTCCCGAACCTACCCCAAGTAACTGGCAAATTTTGGTCTTGAACGATCGCCCAGTCAGCGATCGCGACATTCCCGACAATCCCCCGCAACTCATCCAGGCTTCAGGCCAAACCATCCCCAGAGATCAGGCCCCCTCAGACTTAGCCCCCGGAACCCGACTACAAGTGCGCCTGATCATTGACAGAGATGGACGGGCCGAAGTGGGATTTGTCCTCAAACAACCCGGAGATCAACGATTAGGACCAGATTACGAACGATTTGCCCAGGCGATCGTCAATAATTGGCGATTTAGCCCAGCCAGCAACGACGAAGCTGGCCCCGTCATGTCTAACCTCGATGTCGACGTGCAGATCCAGTCTCCCTAACCCAGCCACAAAAAAACTGGGAAAAACCCTTGCATTTTTTCCCAACTGTGCTATTGTAGTTAAGGTGCAAAACCACGCGGGCATAGTTTAGTGGTAAAACCTTAGCCTTCCAAGCTAATGATGTGGGTTCGATTCCCACTGCCCGCTTTAATCGAATTAACGGACAGTTGAGAGTTTGAGGGATTCAGTCCCCCATAGACCAACCACCATTTCCGGCGATCGCCCGAAACGGTGGTTGGCGTTCAGGTTGCGAACAGGTCTAATCTTGTTTTTCCTCAAAATCCAACGCCGCTGAGTTCATACAATACCGTAACCCCGTCGGTTTGGGGCCATCGTTAAACACATGGCCCAAATGCGCGTCACAGGTAGAACACAGGACTTCAGTCCGCTTCATAAAGAAACTGAAATCGGATTTTTCAGTCACATTTTCCTCATTAATGGGAGCATAAAAGCTTGGCCAACCGGTTCCAGAATCAAACTTTGTCTCTGAAGTAAACAGAGGCGTACCACAACAGATACATTTGTAGGTTCCCGGTTTCTTGTTATCGTGGTACTCGCCGCTAAATGCCCGTTCTGTACCATGTTTGCGGGTTACTTTGTATTGTTCTGGGGTCAACTGCGCTTGCCATTCGGCATCAGTTTTTTGAACTTTGTTAACCATTTCTAAGCCTTAGGAAAGTGACATGATAGGATGATCTATTAGTTAGACCTTAACACATATTTACAAACGGATCATCCCCCACATGAGTCTCTGGCCATCCCCAACCCGGTAGGGCTAGGGCGCATTCCCCCTCTTGCCTCTTGCCATCCCCTCCTGGGAGGGGTTAGGGGTGGGTTATGCCTCTTGCCTCTTGCCTTTTCCCCCCTGTTCCCTGTTCCCTATTCCCTGTTCCCTTCTCCCCCATGCTAGACCACGAACAAACCCTCCTAAAGCGAGTTGGACTGATTGACGAGGCGATCGCCGATCGCCGGGCCGTCCGTCAGGCCCTCTATGCCATCACCCCTCACTGTGACTATCAAATCTTCGGGATCTGTGCCGACAGTAGCCAGGAGGCGATCGCCGCCCTCAACCGCTACACCGATGTATTAGGATATCCTCGCGCCCCCGAACTCGATGCGATCGCCGGGGCCGTCTATCTCAAATATAATCCTCGTACCGACCTCTGTTACCTCAACAGCTACGAGGGCAACGAACGAGGCGTTCTCATCTCTTGCCAGTCCGTCTATGACGATGGCATTCGAGACACCTACGGCCATTTTCCCTTAGATCTATTTGACGACATCTCCCCAGAAGAGATTCCCGAGGAGATTCCCTCAAAACTGCATTCATAACAGTTTTGAGAGAGTAGACATTTTAGAGAGATCAACCTGTGAACATTGCAATTCTCGGCTGTGGCTATGTCGGCATGGCAGCGGCCCGCCATTGGCAAGCCGCCGGCCATCACGTCACCGCCACCACCACCAGTTCCGAACGAGTGTCCGAACTTGAGGCGATCGCCTCCCGCGTCGAACTCGTCCAAGGCAACAACCCTGACGACCTCAAACGGCTATTACAGGGACAAGATACCCTAGTGATGAGTGTCGCCAGTAAAGGGCGGGCCTCCTACCAAAGCGTCTATCTGGACACCGCCAAAACCCTTGTGTCCGTTCTCCCTGAGGTCCCCCAACTGCGGCAGATTATCTATACCGGCAGTGGTAGCGTCTATGGCAACTGGGGAGGCGGTTGGGTGAACGAAACCACCCCTCCCCAACCGACGATGGAGAATTACGAGATTTTAGTCGAGACGGAACAAACCCTCTTAAACGCCGCGAACGATGACTTGCGAGTTTGTATCCTCCGCCTAGGAGGGATTTATGGCCCCGGCCGGGAGATCGATCGCATCTACCGCCATTGGGCCGGACAAACTCGCCCAGGAGATGGATCTCGCCCCAGTAATTGGATTCACCTCGATGATATTGTCGGGGCCATGGCCTTTGCCCAAGATCAGGGTCTTGCGGGGATTTATAATCTTGTCGACGACGACCACCCGCCAACCCGAGAGGTGGTTGAGGCGGTCTGTCAAACCTATCAGTTGCCCCCCGTCACCTGGGATGGGTCCGAACCGGCGACCGTTCGCTATAGCGGTAAACTCTCCAACCAGAAAATTAAGGATGCCGGCTATGAGTTGATTCATCCTCATCGCATCATTTAGAGACATGGTGGCTTTGGACAAACCCATCGGCCAGGCGGCTGGTTTACGATTTATCGAGGCCGCCATTGCCCGCGATCGCATTGCCCCGGCCTATCTTTTCGTCGGGGCTGAGGGAATTGGCCGGGCGATCGCGGCCCGCTATTTTGCCCGACAACTCCTCAAGACCTCTCGGCCGGATTTGGGCAATCATCCCGACTTTCTTCAGGTTGAACCCACCTATCTCGACAAAAAAGAACTCTATACCGTCAGCCAGGCCCGCGAGAGGGGACTCAAACGCAAATCACCGCCGCAAATCCGTCTGCAACAAATTCGCGATCTGAGTCAGTTTCTGGCCAACCCTCCCTTAGAAGCCTCTCGCAAAGTCATTATCATCGAACAGGCTGAACGAATGGCTGAAGCCGCCGCCAACGGACTGCTGAAAACCTTAGAAGAACCCGGACGGGCCACGTTAATCCTGATTGCCCCATCCTCCGAGAGTTTGTTGCCCACACTGGTTTCTCGCTGTCAGCGGATTCCCTTTTCTCGTCTCTCGGGGGAGGAGATGGCCCAGGTGTTGCAGATGACGGGACATGGGGAAATACTTAACCATCCGGCTATCTTGGCGATCGCCCAGGGAAGTCCGGGAGTCGCCATTGCCGCTTGGGACCAACAACAGGCTATTCCCGCCGAATTGCTAGAGAAAGTCCATCAGTATCCCAGAAGTTTACGGGAGGCTTTGCAGTTAGCCAAGGAGATTAGTCACACCCTGGACACCCCCGAACAACTTTGGTTACTTGACTATCTCCAACAAGCCTATTGGCGGTCTAGTGGCGGGAGTCTCTCTCCGACTGTGTTACAACCGTTAGAAGATGCCCGACGGCATCTAAATCGCTTTGTGCAGCCACGTCTAGTCTGGGAAGTGACTTTGATGCAGTTGGCTGAGGCGATCGCCGTCAGTTAGGCCGCGTTAGTTAGGCCGCGTTAGTTAAGCCGCAATGAGGCTTCGGGCATCTGGCTGCATCACTAACCAATGTTTGGAAGCATCCAAAAACAGGCGATTTTGGCGTTTGAACTCCCCTAAAATGCGGGTTACGGTGACGCGATTGACACCGATCGCATTGGCTAAGTCTTGGTGAGTCAGCCTGGCTTTAAGGCGAACGCCGTCGGCCGTCGGTTGTCCCATTTCTCGGATGAGTAAGCGTAGTAAGTTTTCCAGGCGATCGCTGGACCGTTTCTGGGCGGTAATACTCAACAAATATTCTAATTGATAGAGTCGCTTGGCTTTCTGTTGAATAAACGTGTAGCCAAGTTGAGGACTACGTTCAATTTCATCGAGGGGATACCACGTCATCATCACCCGAGATAGGGCCTTCATTTGATGATTATGACGAGCGGTTAATCCTTCTCCTAACCACATCGAAGGACCCACCCAGCCCAGGACTCGTTCTTCGCCCATAGCCATGTAGGTATTCAGTTGAACCCAGCCTTGGCAAACTTGCCAAATTCCAGTGGTTGATTGCGGTAATAGGTCGCCGCGATCGTAAATACGACTCGTTCGATGACGCATGACGGTCGATTGCATAATTTCCTCCCCGTGGGGTGTGTGCCAGCCAGGACTCGGAGACTAATACGATTTCTCCAACTAGCCCTTGGGTCACAGAATAGGGAGTCAACGTTAAATTCCCGTAAAGATTAGGCAAAGTTTAGGAATAGCCTAGCCATATCGGTCTCGACTGTTGTAACATCTTTTGACTCGTTATGGGTAGTCTTTGATGAATTTAAGCTGAAAAATGCTTTAAAATGAAGACTATAGCACTGAGAAACGAGGAGATAAACTCTCCAAGATTCTCTTGGCCTACCTAGTGATTGACCCGAAACGTTTACTGTTCATTGGAACCTAATGCGATGCGAACGATTCCTTGGGATGAGTCTTTGCGAGTTGGAATTGATACGATTGACAAGCAACATCAACAATTGATTGAACATCTCAATCTCTTGATGATCGCGTTGCAAGAAAATAAAGGCAAGTCAGAAATCGAAAAAATCATCAAGTTTTTGGATCGATATATTGCACTTCATTTTGGTTTTGAAGAAAACTGCATGAATGCCTATCAATGCCCAATTGCCTGTAAAAACAAAGACGCTCATGCCTATTTTCGGCAAACCTTTGAGGAGATTAAAGGTCAATTCCGTCAAGAAGGTGCAAGTCTTTCGTTGGTTCTGAAAGTTAACCAAAAGCTTCTAGATTGGTTTATTAACCATATTCGCAAAATTGATATGCAGCTCAAACCCTATACACATAGCTAACAGCCAGGGTCGTGACGGATTGTGTTAAGTGTTGATGGCAAATGACGACAGGTTCAATTACGATAACTTCTATGATGCGTGTATTGGCGATCGCCCTCACCCTACCCCTCAGCCTCTCCCTGGCCAGCGTTCTCCTGACCAGTCCCGCCCAGACTGAGACCCCATCGTGTCCTACCGCCGCCCGCGATACGCCCTGGGGCGAGTGTTACCGGGACTTACGCCAGGGACTAGCCAACTCAGCGGTCTCACTCTACCGTATGGGAGTCTTGGCCCAATCGTCTCAACCGGCAACCGATGCAGACTTGGCGATGATTCCCTTTGAAACCGAAATCCAAGGCAACTACAGTGGACTGAATGAGTCTTTTGAGAAGCACATTACGGATGAATCAGACTGGGAGCGTTTTTGGCAACAACTTCAGGGGAACACCTCTCCAGCGGCCGACATTCCCGAGATTGACTTTGAGCAGTATAGTCTAATTGCCGTGGGATTGGGCGATCGCCCCGATGGGTCCTACGGCGTTGAGATTGACCAAGTACGGCGCGAAGATAACCGCCTGATTGTGGACTATCTCGAAACTCGTAGTTGTGGCATGGCGACCATGGCCATTACGCAACCCTATCAAATCATTCGCATCGAACGCACCCGTCTTCCGGTGAGTTTCCAGCATCATCAGGCCCCTCGGGACTGTTAACCCTTGCGAGAACCTGGAATAATGGGATCGATGCCAACACCGCAATGCCATTATTCCTATGAGTAGCCCAAAAATCATCGTTCTCGACGACGATCCCACCGGTTCCCAGACGGTTCACAGTTGTCTCTTGCTAACCCAATGGGATGTCGAGACCTTAAAACTGGGACTCGTGGATGAGGCGCCGATTTTCTTCATCCTCACCAATACTCGCGCCTTGGCCCCCGAAGCGGCCCGTCAGGTGACTTGTGAGGTCTGTCAGAATCTCAAGACGGCGATCGCTCAAGTGGGGATTGACGATTTCCTCGTGGTCAGTCGCTCCGACTCCACCCTACGGGGTCATTATCCCATTGAAACCGATGCGATCGCCCAAGAACTCGGCTCCTTTGACGCTCATTTCCTCACCCCCGCCTTCTTTGAGGGAGGACGCATCACCCGCGACAGCATCCATTATCTCCATGTAGACGGACAACCGGTTCCCGTCCATGAAACCGAATTTGCCCGCGACTCCGTTTTTGGCTATCACCACAGCTATCTCCCCGACTATGTCGCCGAGAAAACCCAGGGAACCATTGCCGCTGAGGCCGTGGAACGATTTACCCTAGAGGACGTGCGATCGGGCTGTTTCGAGCGGTTAATGGCCTTAGAAAACAACACCTGTGGCGTCGTGGATGCCGAAACCCAAACCGATTTAGACCAATTCGCCGCCGACATCCTCAAAGCCGCCAGTCAAGGAAAACGCTTTCTCTTCCGCAGTGCGGCTAGCCTTCTCACCTCCCTAGCCAATCTCGGCCCCCAACCCATCGCCGCCGAAGATATGACCCAATATGTGCGGGGTGGCAAACCGGGGGCTGTTTTGGTGGGATCTCATGTCAAGAAAACCACCCAACAACTCCAGCATCTGTTACAAGAAACAGGAGTGACTGGGGTGGAAGTGGATGTTAGCCACCTGGTTGACGAGTCTCCCCAACAGCGAGAGGCGTTGTTGACGGGAGTTTTAGAGAAAGTGCAAGAGAGTTGGGCCAGCGGCCAAACTCCGGTTATCTATACCAGTCGTGAAGAATTGCAATTTCCCGACCGCGATACCCGTCTCAAGTTCGGCGTTGCGGTGTCTCAATTACTCATGGATGTGGTGCGAGGGTTACCGCCGGAATTGGGCTTCCTGATTAGTAAAGGGGGCATTACGTCCAACGATGTCTTAAGTCAGGGGTTGGCCCTGCGCACAGCTAAACTCTTGGGACAAATTCTGGCTGGCTGTTC
>NZ_JAWOCL010000246.1:0-10302 GCF_046483825.1 Sodalinema sp. | reverse complement strand
TCTCAGACTGGGTGGGTTCATCTAAAAATTCAACCTCTGCACCCGGTAACTTCTCCAGAGTTTGGCGATCGCGACTGACCTTAATCCCCTCAGCATGACCCAAAATTGCTAAAATTCTAATTTTCTGCCTCCCACCCTGAGAGGAAAATCGCTCACGACGTTGAAACTTCGGTGGACTCAAAGCAATTTCTGTTTTGGGATAACTTTGGCAAAAACTCCACAGATGCCAGGGAAGTTTATGTAAACGGGTGTCATTGGTGCGAATAAGAACCCGGATATCATCATCGGGCTTAAGCTGTTGCCGTAATAGACGATCAATGTCTCGAAATGACTCCGCATCCAACCAAGTGTTGAGGCGATCGCGCAGGGTCTTCCCCGACTCCTGACAGGCCTTCAAACGTGCCTGAATTGAACCACCATATTCAATCCCCTTCGACTTAATCCGATACGGCGCACTCAACGGGCGATAGTTCTCTAACCAGTGGCTGTCCAACTGAGCCAGTAAATCCGGGGCGGCGGGTAACTGACCCGTCTCCTCAATTGAGGGGCGATCGCCATCTTGACTGATTTCCAAAGAGACTTGAAAACCCACATCATCCAAGTCCCCAGTCAGTTTTAAGGTTACAAGTTTCGTCATAATTTATCCTCCCTTATTCTGTCTCAGATCACAAAATGTTCCAGAAAACTGACCGGTCCTAACGCCACCTTAACACCAAACTGTTCTTGAGGCTGACCACTAAAGTTTAGCTTAATATGTTCTGTACTTTTCGCAAGAGCCTGCATCACCGCCTGACCTTCATCATTCAAGATGGAAATCTCCAAATTCAGCGGTAACTCAGTCCGTCTATCCAGAGACTGAATCTCAACCGAGATATCCATTTCCTCTGAAATTTCCGAATCTAAACTAATCAACAGTGCGATCGCCTCAGACATCCCCTCAAAATGAAGCAGTTTTCCCCGTTTAATCACCGAGTTTTGGTGGGTTTCCTGACTCTTCATCCGGCTTCTCACCACCCAGGCGGGTGCAGGCTGTTCTGGGGCAACTAACGCTTCGAGATTCTGCCATCCTGCGTCCACCAAACCGCGAAGCCACTGGCTGAGTTGAGTCACCTGAGATGATGCCACTGACGGCTGATTTTCCCATTCTTCGACCTTCAACAAGAACAGATCCAAATCATCCCAACTTTGCAGAAAAAACTCCTCTCCATCTCCCATCAGCTTCTCAGAAAACCCTTGCAAAATTGCCTCATTTGAGTCTTCATCCAAAGCCACAGCAAGATAGCCGAGTTTATCACCCCGAGCCTCTTGAGAAACCCTTACCTTGTTCTGGTTAGCCGTCATCGCACAACACTCAACTCGACCTAAATTCCTGAGTTCCAAATCAGCACTATTTGCCAAAAGTTGCAACCCCGGATTCCAAACTGTACTGGCTTCTAAATCGGTTTCAATCCCCATACATTGACAATAATAATCAACAGCCAACACCGCCAAAACATTACGGTAAACTTGTCGTGATTTATCTGAATTATCTTGATACCGACTCACCTGATCAGCCTGAGAACGCATCATTTGCGTCATCGGAACATTGAAGGTTAACTTGTGATGATTATAATTCATGGATCACTCCTAACATAAACTATCTTTAGCTAAGTTTGTACGTAGTCTTTAATGAATTCAGAAAATTCACTCAGACTGCGTTGGTAAAAATCACTCAAGGTTGAGATACCCACCCCCAAATCAGCAGAAATAGTTTTCCAACTTTCTCCATTGAGTCGTCGAATGGAAATTTGTTTGAACGTCACCTCTGGCTTTTGGCGCAGGGTGCGACGTTCAAAGAGTCCAGCGGGATCATCCCGTAAACATTGGGCGATCGCCTCAGACAGACTCGGAGATAAACGCTTAGTGGAAAAGTGCTGTTGTACCCGAACTGATGGCGTGAGAGAAGTGCTAGAAATCTCGCGGCGATCGCCAATAATCCGGGGAATTGCCTCATTAAAAAAACGCCGTTGCAAGAGAAAGTTAACCCATCGTAAAAACGGACTTCTCTTAGGGTTATAGGCATCAATGCGATCGCAAATGTAAATAAACAACATTTGCAGCGCCTCATTATAAATATCATCATAAACATGGGGAAACTGCCCAGTATAAGGATGACAGAGGCGACCGGATGTGCGAGTCAGTTGCACCAGTCGCGTCAAAGCACGACGACGCTGGCGACTCCCTGGGGGGGAGTTCTGAGCCTCAAGAGCTAAACTCCTGAGTTGCTCATCCAACTGAGCAAGCGGATTATGGCTCGGCTGTTGAGTATCTCTATCCTCCACGAGGAACCTCCCAATCATCTATAACTACTGTCGGGATAACAGCCCTCGTTTTACGGAGATACGCCAATTTGTTATAAAACTTCACATTTGCGGCAACCTCAACCCCCTCCTCCCCTCCTCGTGTCATGGCTGAAGCCGTGACACGCACTCTCGGCGGCTCTGCCGCCTGCTCTCGGGAGGCAGAGCCTCCCCAATGGCATGACTGGGCTGAGCCAAGTCACGAGGAAGACGAGGAAGAACCCGAAACAAAACTGCCCATACCGCCAAAGCCGTATGAGCAGAACTCCACAAATCCAGAGTGAGTCTGGGAAACCTTACATCGGACAGCTCAACTCACCGGATTTCGCCGAAAAGCGAGCATTTTCCCGATAATCCACCGGACAGTCAATCACCGCCGGGACATCTTGGGCCAACGCCTCCTTCAAAATCGGCACAAACTCCTCCGTAGACGTCACCCGATAGCCCTTCAGGCCCATACTTTCAGCGAACTTGACAAAATCCGGGTTGCCGAACTCAATAAACGAAGCCCGTCCATATTGAGCCTCCTGCTTCCACTCAATCAAGCCATAGCCGCCATCATTGAAAATAATGGTCACAAACGGGGTTTTCGTGCGTAGAGCCGTCTCCAACTCCTGGCAATTCATCATGAAACCGCCATCCCCCGTCGCCGCCACAACCTTGCGATCCGGGTGAACCAGCTTCGCGGCGATCGCCCCCGGAATCGCAATCCCCATCGCCGCAAACCCATTAGAAATCAAACAAGTATTAGGCCGTTCACAGTGATAATGGCGGGCAATCCACATCTTATGAGCGCCCACATCAGAAATCACCACATCATCGGGCCCCATCACCTGCCGCAAATCGTAAATCAGCTTCTGAGGCTTCAAGGGAAACTCATTATCATTGGCGTGTTGTTCGTAATCCTGGCGAATATCATCCCGCAGCGAGAGAGCATGGGGCGTCGCCTTGCTGGAGCGATCAGAACGGCGTAAAATCTCATCGAGGGAGTCCGTGATATTGCCCACCACTTCCACCAAGGGAATGTAGCTGCTGTCAATCTCCGCCGAATCCGTCCCAATATGGACAATGGGAATTTCCCCTTTCGGGTTCCATTTCTTGGGAGAATACTCAATCAAATCATAGCCCACCGCAATCACCAAATCAGTGTTGTCAAAGCCACAACTGATATAATCGCGCTGTTGCAATCCCACCGTCCAGAGGGCTAGGGGATGCGTATAGGCGATCGCCCCCTTACCCATAAACGTATTCGCCACCGGGATATTCAACCGAGTCGCAAACTCCGTCAGAGCATCACTCGCATCATCACGAATCGCCCCATTCCCCACCAGAATCAGAGGATTATTCGCCCGAGAAATGGCCGTCGCCGCATCATTGAGACTCTTATACGAAGCATAGATTTTATCCTGGCGATCGCACTTGAGGGGGCTTCCCTGCACCGGCATCTCAGCGATATTTTCCGGCAAATCAATATGAACCGCCCCCGGTTTCTCCTGTTGCGCCCGTTTAAACGCCTTACGGACAATTTCCGGGGTATTACTGGGGCGAACAATCTGCGAATTCCACTTGGTTACCGGAGCGAACATCGCCACCAAATCCAAATATTGATGAGATTCAATGTGCATCCGATCCGTTCCCACCTGGCCCGTAATCGCGACGAGAGGCGCACCATCGAGGTTGGCATCGGCCACCCCCGTCATCAGGTTCGTCGCCCCAGGCCCGAGGGTAGACAGACAAACCCCCGCTTTTCCCGTTAAGCGTCCATAGACATCAGCCATAAAGGCCGCTCCCTGCTCATGGCGGGTGGTGACGAACTGAATCGACGAGCCTCGCAGAGCTTCGAGGACTTGCATATTTTCTTCACCCGGTAAGCCGAAGACATACTTGACGCCCTCGTTTTCCAGACATTTGACTAATAGTTCCGCAGTGTTCATTAAGACCCCTTGCGTTGCGTTGAAATGAGTTGAATTAACAGACGTGAACAGACGCGATAACAGGTGTGAAACCACAATTCCAAGATAATCCCTTTGCCAAGTCCTTCGCCCGAATTCATCCGGAAGGGGCAACTCGGAAGCGATGCGATTGGATGCTATTGACTGATGACCACAGTTTTGATGTTGACAAACTCCTGAATCCCCTCAATGGCGAGTTCGCGGCCATAGCCCGATTTCTTGACTCCGCCGAAGGGCAGTCGCGGATCAGATTTGACCATACCGTTGAGAAAGACGGCTCCCGCTTCCAATTCACCGATGAATTGTTGCTGCTCGGGTTCGACTGTCGTCCAAGCACTAGCACCTAAGCCATAGGGGACTCGGTTGGCTAGGGCGATCGCCTCATCAATGGTACTGACGCGAAATAGCAAGGCCACGGGGCCAAACAGTTCTTGATCATCAGCAATAGTCCCCGATGGAATATCGCTGAGTAACGTCGCGGGGTAAAAGTTCCCCGGCCCCTCAGGGAGTTCGCCTCCGAGTCGGAGTTTAGCGCCCTGCTTGACTAACGTTTGCACCTGTTGATGCAGCTCATCGCGAATCCCCGCCGTCGCCAGGGGACCGAGATCCTGTTCCGGGACTAGGGGATCGCCAAAGCGCAGAGCCTCCAGTTTAGCCAGGAAGCGCCGTTCAAACTCATCGGCAACGGAGTCGTGGATGATGAAGCGTTTAGCCGCAATGCAAGACTGGCCGCTGTTGAGCATCCGGGCAGTGACAGCCGTGCTGACAGCGGCTTCGAGGTTGGCACTCCCCATGACGATGAAGGGATCACTGCCGCCGAGTTCCAGAACCGTTTTTTTCAGGTTTTTACCCGCTTGTTCGGCGAGGCGAATTCCGGCCCCTTCGCTGCCGGTGAGAGTCGCCGCTTGGATGCGATCGTCGGCCAGGAGTGAGGCGACGCGCTTGGCACCGATGAGCAAGGTTTGGAAGGCACCGCTGGGGAATCCCGCTTCCGAGAGAATCGACTCGATCGCCAAGGCACATTGAGGAACATTCGAGGCGTGTTTGAGTAAGCCCACATTGCCCGCCATCAGAGCCGGGGCCGCGAAGCGGAAGACTTGCCAAAAGGGGAAATTCCAAGGCATGACCGCCAGGATCGCCCCCAGGGGATGATAGGCCGTGTAACTAAAGCGGGCATCGGTGGCCACCGGGCGATCAGCGAGAAACTCAGCGGCGTTGTCGGCGTAGTAGCGGCAGACGAGAGCGCATTTATTGACCTCGGCGACGGCTTGGGCGATGGGTTTGCCCATTTCTAGGGTGATCAGTTCCCCGAAGCTTTGGGCATCTCGTTCGAGGATATCGGCCGCGTTCTGGAGCCAGCGCGATCGCTGGACCATCATGGTATAGCGGTATTGCCCAAAGGCGCGATCGGCTCGTTCGAGTTTGGCTTCGAGTTCCGCGTCACTCAGATCCGTGAACGTTTTGATGGTTTCTCCCGTGGCGGGGTTGATGCTGGCAATACCCATAAGTCTGTTCGTATCCTTGTCGCGTCGCCTGGGGCGATCCGTCTGAGGCGATCGCCACTCATGGAACTGTGCCAGAGGGACTGTGCCAGAGGGACTGTGCCAGAGGGACTGTACCAGGAGGCGATCGCGCGTGTGATCCCATTGTGGGTTCAGGACGCGGGACGTTTGCCACAATTGTTACAAAACGACAAGTTGTTATGAGTTGCAGACCTGTTAGGAGGCGATCGAGGGACTGAAATTCCCAGTACGGGTATTCACTCATGGGTCTGGGCGTCGAAGCCCATTAAGCTAGGACGAAACACTGGGGAAAAGACAGACTTGAGCCAGGGAACCCGCCCAGAGGGGCCGGCAAAATTCCATCTAGTTTCCATCTACTTTCCATGAACCTACTATGGAGTTCCCAAGACCCCGTTGTTAGGCTGATATCAATCACCAAGAGCGGTAAGGTTTTATGTTTGACCTACAACTAGACTGGGATTTACCCGCCAAAATTAGTTCCTTAGACAGTCGCCATGTCTTGCGAGTTCGTCTCACCCCTCAAGCCAATTTAGCCCAACTGCCCTTGCAGATGGCGATCGCCCTCGATACCAGTGCTTCGATGCGGGGGGCGAAGCTAGAGGGAGCAAAAACCGCCTGTCGGACGGTGATGGGGCAATTACGGGATGGCGATCGCCTCAGTTTAGCCAGTTTCGCTACAGGGGTTGCTCCCATCGGCGAGAGTCAGCAGGACAGCCAACACCGACAAGGGGCCATCAACGGCTTACAGGCCAATGGGGTCACCCGTACAGATTTAGCCTTAGCCTGGTTGCACGAGCAACTCCCCCCCAGCCCCGGACTGGCCCGGGTGGCGGTCTTGATTACCGATGGCCATGCGACGAATCGCCAAGGCCGTCAATTGCCCGACACCACTCCTCTGCTGGAGCGGGTTGATGCCTTTGCCGATGGGGGGATTACCCTCTTTACCGTCGGCTTAGGGGATGCCGCTAACTTTAATACCGATTTTCTCGTCCAATTGGGCGATCGCGGTCGGGGGGGCTTTCTCTACGCCGATGACCCCAGTCAGCTAGACCCCCAATTGCAAGACCAATTCCGCCGCTGTCAAGCCATCGCCGTTGAAGACCTGCTTCTGACCCTGACTCCCCTCAACCACGCCTCCGTCGAGAGTTTCTGTCGCTACCGTCCCGACTATCTCCCTTTGGAAGAAACAGCCCCCAATCAACTGGTGTTGTCCGCCGTCTCCGCCAGAGAACCCACCGATGTTCTGATTGAAGTCCGGGTTCCTCCCCTGGGGTTTAACGACAGTCTCTCAGACCAAGATGTGTTGCGACTGGAGGTGCAAGGGCCGGGAATGACCCCGATTCAGGCTCAGGCGGCGATCGCCCATACCCAATCCTACAAAGCCGCCCAACAGGTGAATCGAGACGTAGAACGCGATCGCCTCGGCTGGGACATCAACATCAACAGTAGCGAACTCCCTCGCAGTCAAGACCCCAACCGCACCGGCGAACTCCTCAGCAACATCCAAGTCGCCGCCTCCAAATCCGGTCGCCGCGACATCATGCAGCAAGCCAGTCAACAACTGCAAACCCTCCAAGACTCAGGAAAACTGACTCCCGCACAAGTCACCGGACTCTTACGAGACACCCGCAAAACCACCAACCACGACTCATGAATGGATTTGGTCACAGCCCCGTCCCCGGACAACGGCGACTCAGCCCCGACAAGACCGTTCTCATCCTCCGCAACGGTCCCCAAACACAGCAACAGATTCCCCTACATCCGATCCGCATCCTCATTGGCCGTCACGACCCCCCCCACGCCCAAGTTGACCTCGACCTCAGTGATTGCGAACTCGGAGATCCTCCCATGGTCTCTCGCCGTCACGCCCTCTTGCAATGGCAGGACGGACAACTCACCTTACGGGATTTAGGCAGTCGCAATGGCACTCGCGTCAATGGTGAGAAACTAGAAACTCTCCCGGATCAGCCCTATTCTGATGTCGTCGTGTTACAACTCGGCAGTCGCATTCAATTTGGCAACCTAGAATTTGAAGTCATTAATTCCCATGAATAATCCTAATTCCTCTGCTCCAAATCTGCTAGAATTACCCTGGGTTACTGTTGCTGACGTCTCCCATATTGGCAAAGTCCGCCAAGAAAATCAAGACAAAACTTTAGTCAAGCCTTGGTCTGATGAATCCGCTCTATTAGCCGTCGTTGCAGATGGTATGGGCGGCGGTCGTGGCGGACAGCGAGCCGCTCAATTAACCGTTGAAACCTTTGCTGAATTAGTTGATGAACCCTTAGCAACGAATCAAGAAGACCTCTACAATCAGTTATTAGCAAAATTCCATGAAGCCGATGACGCCATTCGCAACGAAGGCGGTCAGAGTTTTCAATTGATGGGGATGGGGTCAACCGTTGTTGCCGCGATTATCACTCCCGATTATTATGTCCATCTCTATGCCGGAGATAGCCGACTGTATCATCTGCAAGACCAGCAACCCCTTTATAAAACCAAAGACCATTCCATTGTGCGGGTGTTATTAGAGATTGGGAAGATTACCGAGGACCAGGTGGCCACGCATCCCATGCGATCGCAAATTACCTCCTGTCTCGGCGGTCGGGAAGGCAACGGACAGTTTTCAATTGACCCCAAATGGCAAGAAAATCCCTCCCCAATTCGTCATTGGAACCCCAAAGATATCCTAATTCTATCCAGTGATGGCTTACACAACTACATCCGAGACCAAGAAATGCAACAACTCACAAACAACCCGTTTTCATCCCCTAAAAACCCCTTACAAAACCTCCTTGAAACCGCCCTAGAGCGAGGGGGGCAAGACAACATCAGTGGCATTTTAATCACCCGCAAACCCCAGAACTAACCCCGAAATTTCCCCGACATTCCATCCTATCGCCTGACCGTCAAATCTTGGTAAAGTAGGAGACAGACCGCTCCCCTCTCCCTCTCCTGTCCATGGTTGACCTAGTTCCCTATCTCATCATCCACTCCCCCAGCGGCCAGCAAAACACCCTTGAACTGCGGGATATTTCCTATAGCATCGGGCGACTTCCCGACAACGACATCGCCCTAATCGAAGACCCCGACTCCCAAATCACCCGCATTAAACACTGTATTCTGACCCGAAACAAAGGTCAGTGGTTCGTCAGCGACCACAGCACCAACGGAACCAAACTGCACCTCAACGACAGCCTCTACGACGTTCACCAAAACGCCATCCCCCTAGAATCCGGTGCTGTCCTCCACATCAGTCACTGGCGACTCAGCTTCCATGACCCCAACGCCACCCAAAAAAGCCGACGTTCAGCCAAATCCCAGGCCCCTTCCCACGCCAGAGTCGTCCCTCAGGGTCAATTCATCTACAAACTCGCCGAAGTCACCCTGTACTACCAAAGCACAGACCAACGCCAGGCTCTCCCCTGTCGCCCTCAAGTGACCCAAATGTTGACCCACATGGCCCAACAAAACCTCAAGAACCAAGGCGAACCCATTGTTTGTCAGTATGAAGACCTCATGGAAGCCATCTGGGGGTTAGAAGAGGGTCATAACCCCTTAGAAATCAACGGTCTCGCCCGAGAAATTCGTAAACTCTTTGCCACACACAGCCCCCAAACAGACCCCCATCACTTACTCAAAAACATTCGTGGCTTCGGATATATCCTCAACATCACCTGTGAATGGTGACTGTTTCTTACTCGTGTTCTTACTCGTGTTATGGCTCTGCCATGACACGGACTCTGGGCGGCTCTGCCGCCCGCACTCAGGAGGCAAAACGAGTGAAGGAACGAGTAAAAATAACGATTCTTGACATTAACCATGACTACAACCCTAAAAATCTTCCGCCGTCAATCCCCCGTACAAGTCCTCGGTCCCGGACAACGAGCCGTCATCTGGGTACAAGGCTGTCCCTTCGCCTGTCCCGGCTGCATTGTCCCCGAATCCTGGGACGCTCGCAGCGGCGAAACCGTGACCCTCAACGACCTCAGCCAGTGGATTCTCAGCCAACCCGACCTCGAAGGAATTACCCTCTCCGGCGGCGAACCCATGTTACAAGCCGAAGCCTTAAACCAACTCATTGATAACCTCCGCCAACAGCGAGACTTAGGAGTAATGTGTTACAGCGGATATCGCCTAGAAACCCTCCAGCAGCAAGGAAGCCCAGCCCAACAGCAACTCTTGCAACGCCTTGACCTACTCGTAGATGGACAATACCGCCAACAAGAACATGACAATCTACTCTGGCGGGGGTCTCGGAATCAGCGGTTACTATTACTCACATCCCGCTATCGAGAGACCGTTGAGCAACAGTTAAGCCAGGGAGATGAATCAGCGGGACTAAGCTTTGTTTCCGCCACAACCGGGGAAGTCTCCTTCACCGGAGTTCCGCCGCTGCTCGGATTTCGCCAACAATTTGAAAGCCAAATGCAACAACGAGGAATCCACATTCAGGTTTAAAACCGACGAGCCTGTGACCATCCTGTG
>NZ_JAWOCL010000227.1:0-8193 GCF_046483825.1 Sodalinema sp. | reverse complement strand
CGTTGAAGGCGCTTAAGCGCTTTCTCAGACTTTCTGAGATATCTGGGATTTTCCACGGTCTGACCGTCTGAGTCGGTGTAGAAATGATTTAATCCGACATCTAAGCCAATAACTGTTCCAGTGGGTTCTCGTTTCTCCAACCTTTCTTGGTCGATACAGAACTGAACGTAGTATCCATCAGCGCGACGGACTACTCTCACCCGCTTAATCTGCTTTAACTGGTAGAAATGCAAGTCACGAGTCCCCCACATTTTGAAGCTGCCCGCCTGGAATCCGTCAGTAAAGGTAATCGTCCTTCTCTCCTCTGACAGCTTCCAGCCTGATGTCTTATACTCGACTGAATCGCGAGTTTTATACTTCTTGAATTTAGGAAACCCTTTTTTACCGGGAATGTTTTTCTTACAGTTATCGTAGAAACGGGCTATAGCTGCCCAAGCTCGTTCCGCCGAGGCTTGACGAGCCATTGAGTTCAGCTGTTTTGCCCAAGGAAACTCTTTGGCAAGAACCGTACAATAGGCGCTTAGTTCATACCGTCCAACTCCCTTGTTGTCCATCCAGTATCTCAGGCAACTGTTACGAACAAACCGAGCCGTACGAATGGCCTCGTCCAGACGCTCGTACTGCTCTTTGGTTCCTTCTAGCTTGGCCTCAAATACCAGCATGATACCATTCAGTCATTTGACGGGGTTGTACCACATTGTACTACAGTGGTTGCCGCGATTCATCTCAACGTTGAATCAAAGATTACAACGTGAGCCTTCTCGCGGATTAAGGTAAACCATCATCAATCGTCTCAAATTAAGGTTAAACCATGAATCGCGCCGAGAAGACCACACCGCGAAGCGCCTGGGCCAATTCCCTGACGGGTCGACCGTTTCGGGATCACGCCAGAGACTTGGACTCAGACATGGCGATCGCAAAACCGCCTCAATCAATCCCAAAAGAACTCTACAATAAAATGCAGAGGACAGGGTAAAATCCCCCTTGCTAACCGTTCACCGCAGTCTAACCCACGATGTCTTTCACCCCCGAGTTCCTAAGTGGTCGCCAAATCCGCGAAAAATTCCTACAATTCTTCGAGGCGCGCCAACACCAACGCCTCCCCAGTGCATCACTGGTTCCTGAAGACCCCACCGTTCTGCTGACCATCGCCGGGATGCTGCCCTTCAAACCCATCTTCCTCGGCCAGCGGGAACGGGACTATCCTCGCGCCACCACCTCCCAGAAATGTATCCGCACCAACGACATCGAGAACGTGGGCCGAACCGCGCGACATCATACGTTTTTCGAGATGTTGGGGAACTTCAGTTTTGGAGATTACTTTAAACCCGAGGCGATCGCCTGGGGCTGGGAACTGATGACCCAAGTCTACGGCTTACCCCCAGAACGCCTCATCGTCAGTGTCTTCCGGGAGGATGACGACGCCTTCGACATTTGGCATCAAAGCATCGGTATTCCCAAACATCGCATTCAACGGATGGGAGAAGAGGACAACTTCTGGAAATCCGGCCCCACCGGTCCCTGTGGTCCCTGTTCCGAGATTTACTATGACTTCCACCCAGAACTCGGCGACGACCACATCGACTTAGAAGACGACAGCCGCTTCATTGAACTGTATAACCTGGTCTTTATGCAGTTCAACCGCGACAGCGACGGTAGCCTCACCCCTCTCCAAAACAAAAACATTGATACAGGGATGGGACTCGAACGCATGGCCCAAGTGCTGCAAAGCGTCCCCAATAACTACGAAACCGACCTCATTTTCCCCATTATCAAACGAGCGGCGGAGATTGCCCGGCTTCGCTATGACAACGCCGACGCCAAAACCCAGGTTTCCCTGAAAGTCATTGGCGACCATGTGCGCGCCGTGGTGCATCTGATTGCCGATGGGGTGCGGGCCTCGAATATGGGCCGGGGCTATGTCTTGCGTCGTCTGATTCGCCGAGTGGTGCGTCATGGTCGTTTGATTGGCATCGAGGGCGCGTTTATTACCGAAGTCGCTGAAGCGGCAATTCAGGTTTCGGAAGCTGCCTATGCCAATTTGCGGGAACGGCAGGGGTTCATTGAAACGGAGTTATCTCGCGAAGAAGCCCAATTCCTGAAAACCTTGGAACGGGGCGAAAAACTCCTCGGCGAGATTCTGGAGACTCAGCCGCAACAGATTTCTGGCGAAGATGCCTTTACGCTGTATGACACCTATGGCTTCCCGCTGGAGTTGACCCAAGAAATTGCCGAAGAACAGGGCATCGGGGTTGATGTGGCTGGCTTCGAGGTGGAGATGGAACGGCAACGCGATCGCGCCCGGGCCGCCCATGAGACCATTGATTTGACGGTTCAGGGCAGTTTGGATGAATTGGCGGAAAACCTCCATCCGACGGCGTTTTTAGGCTATACGGATAATCAAGCTAATGTCCAAGTGACGGCGGTTTTAGTCGAAGGTCATCGGGTGGAGTCGGCCCAAGCGGGCGATCGGGTGCAGGTGGTCCTCGATCGCACCCCCTTCTATGCTGAGTCTGGGGGACAAATCGGCGATCGCGGTTATCTCTCTGGAGAAACCCTCGTCGTTCGTATTGAAGACGTGAAGAAAGAAGGGAACATCTTTATTCACTTCGGACGCATCGAACGGGGAACGCTCAACTTAGGCGATACAGTGACGGCGCAAATTGATCGCGCCTGTCGTCGTCGCGCCCAAGCCAACCACAGCGCCACTCACTTGCTACAAGCCGCCCTGAAACAACTGGTGGATGAGTCGGTGTCTCAGGCGGGGTCTCTGGTGGCCTTTGACCGCCTCCGCTTTGACTTCAACTGTCCCCGCGCCCTCACCGCCGAGGATGTGCAGCAAGTCGAAGATTTAGTCAATACTTGGATTGCTGAGGCCCATGGGGCGCAAGTGGCGGAAATGCCCTTAGAGGAAGCCAAAGGGAAAGGCGCTGTGGCCATGTTTGGCGAGAAATACGCCGATGTGGTGCGAGTGATTGACTTTCCTGGGGTGTCCATGGAACTCTGCGGCGGGACTCATGTGAGTAATACGGCCGAGATTGGCGCTTTCAAGATTATCTCCGAGTCGGGGATTTCCTCGGGGGTGCGGCGTATTGAGGCGGTGTCGGGGCCAGCGGTGTTGGATTATCTCAATAGCCGTGATGGGGTAGTCAAGGAGTTGTGCGATCGCTTTAAGGTGAAGCCAGAAGAAGTGGGCGATCGTGTCACCAGTTTACAAGAGGAACTCAAAGCGGCCCAGAAACAACTGGCCACCCTCAATGCTGAGTTGGCGCTGGCGAAATCGGATCAACTTCTCTCGGAAGCTGAAGCCGTGGGCGAGTTCCAGATTCTGGTGGCCAACCTGGGAACCGCCGACAGCAAGGCCCTACAAACCGCCGCCGAACGCCTACAACAGAAACTCGGTGACGCAGCGGTGGTGTTAGGGGCGATTCCCAGTGAAGGGAAGGTGAGTTTAGTGGCCGCCTTTAGTCCGGCGGTGACTCAGAATGGCCTGCAAGCGGGCAAATTCATTGGCGCAATTGCCAAACTCTGCGGCGGTGGCGGTGGTGGTCGTCCTAATCTCGCCCAAGCGGGGGGACGGGATGCGAGTCAGTTACCGGCGGCTTTGGAGGCGGCGAAAGCGCAGTTAATGGAGGCGTTGGGCTAGGCGTTTCAGGGAATAGAGGATGGCATCTTCTATTCCCTCGATTTTTGCGATATTTCTCGTCTTAAGTGGCTATCAACCTGTTTCAAGGGTCTCAACCTCTATCTCATCAAAACTCCTGGGTCTGAAACCCCGTCCTTTTAGGACGGCTTTACGATGGATATCTTCAAGTCTACCAAATTGTAGGGGCGAAAGATTTTTCGCCCCCATCGGTGACCGATCCCGCCTCCAACACCTGTGACAACCGGCCACGGTGACGACAACCATCGAGGAGTTTATGGCGGAAATGGGTGACTCATCTCGGCTAGGGCGATCGCCCTCCCCGTCCTCTACCAACTGTCATTCATTGGAGGAGGCTGGTTCCAATCGTCTTCCTTGGGGCTGGGAGGGTCTTGAGTCCTCGCCGGCGGAGGAGTCGGCGCTGGATCTCTCGGCTGCCAGATGGGTTCCTTCTCCGTCGCCCCTGAGTCCTGTCGTTGCAGTTGCAAGGGTTCGACGACCCGCGCCACAGCATCTTTGAGAAATGCCTTGACAAATTCCTCTTTTTGTGTTAATTCAAACTGCCGTTGCACCACTTCCGTAATGCCGCCATCTCCCCAATCCCCATCTTGGCGGAAATACTCAATAAAACTTTTACCAGCAATGCGAGTTAGATAGGCCGCACTCACCCCTTGAATGGCTTTGCCAATCACCAACGTACCCACATGAAACTGTAACCCCGTTGCCACCAGTTGCACAACGCCCTTGACAATGCCTAAACTGGCTAGGGTTTTGCCCAAGGAGAGGGCTAACTCTCGTCCTCGTTCTAAGTTCAACTCACAGCCGTAGACTTTGCCCAACTCCACCACCATTTGCGCGTTCACCGCCGCTGTAGCCAACAAATCCACCCCAGGAAGCGGCGTAATCGCGATCGCCCCGGCCCCAATCCACTGATAGCGATCCACAATCTTCATAGCTTGACGGCGGCGTTGTCCATCCAACAGACGACGCGCCTCATCCCCCAACCGCTGGGATTGCAGCAAAATGTTATCTGCCAGTAAATCTTCCCCCTCAGCCCGTAATACCGCCACAATACGCCGGATCAGGGGCATAATTTCGGGATCTGGCGTGAAGGCTTCCCCCGTCACCAGACGCACCACCGGAGGATTCGCGGAAATCGCCACAATATCACTCGGGGGAACAATCCCTCGTAATCGCGCCCGCAACCGAGCTAAAATGACCTCGCGATCGCCCTCAGCATACAAATCCGCCTTATTAAAGGCCACAACAGAACGCTTACCAATCTCCGCGAGAACTTGCAGAGGCTCATATTCCGACTGGCGTAAGTCATTATCGACAATAAACAACAACAAATCCGCCTCCGTGGCCCATTGGCGAGCCACTTCCCCCCGTTCATTCCCCTCGATTCCCGATTCCAAGATTCCGGGGGTATCCGTAATTAAAATCTCCCGTTCCAATCCCGGTAGATTCAGGGTATAGGTTTCTCCCACCGTCGTCGTTCCCATCGGCGCACTCACTCGCCCCACCACTCGCCCTAAAATAGCATTGACCACTGACGACTTCCCCGCCGATCCGGTTCCGAAAACCACCACCTGTAAGTTACCCTGGGAGAGATTGGACTCAATCGCCTGCGATCGCGCCTTGAGAGCCTGTCGAGCCACCTCATCCTGGATTTGCTCAACCTGCGATCGCACCGCCTTGAGATTCACCGATGCGGCTTCACTCTTATTCTCGGGAACCCTCGGCGATGGACGTCGCGACCCCCGTTTCACCTCAGACGGCGTCCACAGCAGCCGCAAATAATACACCAACCCCCCAATCAGCACCGCCAACAGAACAATCAGCAGCAGCAACAAGAGATTGGCTAAAAACGGACTGGCAGACCAAGCGATTTGACCATACAGCCAATTTAAGGACGTGATCAACCAGATGGTCATCGCCAAAATGACGATGACCCCAACAATGAGAGTCAGGAGACGAGACAGGGGCATAGAACACCAGGAACTTTCCCTAGTTTAGCGTTTCAATTCTGCCACTATTCCCGCCCCAGTTTCTGCCCCGACGATCCAGTTTCCCTGTCTCAATATACGAACGGGACCACCGCCGAGTAAGCTAAAGTGGGATGGCGACCATCAGGCAGGCTGAGGGCGACCACAAGTATATCCTCCTGCATTGTTCCCCCTCTTGCCTTTTGCCTCTTGCCTCTTGCCTTCTTCTTGCCTGTTCCCTTCTTTCCCCTATGTCTTTCCGGCGTTCCTTTCGCTTTCTGAAAACTCATTGGTTTAACATCTTACGCGATACCTTAGCGGGTGTTGCTCGTCAACGGCTCGCTAACCTATCCTCGGAAGTGGCCTTTAATGCCATGTTGGCCATGTTCCCGGCGATTATGGCCGCTCTTGCCATTTTGGGACAAGTCTTGCCCGAACGAGCGGTTCTCGATTTAATTACCGAAAATCTGAAAATGCTTCCCCCCGAGGAAGTTCAGAACATTCTCGATGGCTTTATTGGCCAGCTTGAACTTCCTAAAGGCGAGGGGCTGTTTTCCGTGAGTTTTGCGGCCGCCTTATGGATTGCTTCGGCGGCCCTGAGTTCAATTATGAACGCCCTCGATCGCATCTACCGGGTTCCCAAAAATAAAACCCGTCCCTTTTGGAAAGCTAAACTCATTTCCATCGCCCTCACCCTTGGCTCGATGTTAATGTTAGCGGTGGCCTCGATTCTGATTATTATTAGCGATTTTATTGTCAAATTTATCGTCGGTCGAGTCGGGGAATATGAATCGGAGTTGATGTCAGCCTGGTATCAACTCACCTTTCCCCTCGCGTTAACCCTCGTGGCGATCGCCTTCGCCTTTATCTATCGCTATGGAACCAGTCTCTGGAAACAGGGAACCCCCGTCGTTCCAGGGGCGATCGCCGCAACGGTTCTCTGGGCCGCCGTGTCGAGTCTCTTTCGCCTCTATGTCTCCTCCTTTGGCAGCTATAACCTTTACTATGGCGCAGTTGGGGCGGCGATCGTCCTGTTACTCTGGCTGAAATTGAGTGCTTTAGCGATTCTAATTGGCGCCCAGCTTAATATGTCGATTGGTCGTTTCCGTCGTCTCGGTCATCGTCACGACTCCCGGATCTCAGCCCCCAAACCCCCCGTGGATCAGTCTCTGGACTCCTTCCATTGAGAATAGGGATGCTGTACTAAATTAGCATTGTAATAACGAGGATCATCGGAGACCTCGACCCCCAACCAGGCCGGTGCAACAAACGACTGTCGCTCATCTTCGAGTTCGACTTCCGCCACAATTAGGCCCTGATTTTCCCCGAGAAACTCATCGATTTCCCAGGTCATCCCCTCATCGATGACGGTATAGCGAACTTTCTCAATTAACGGTTTATGACAAAGGCGATCGAGCATCTCCTGAGCGTCGTTGAGGGGAATCCCATATTCGTATTCCGAGCGCGATACCCCCACCGTGGCTCCTTTGAGCGTCAGCCAGGCGCGATCGCCCGCAATGCGAACCCGAATCGCCAGATGCAGATCTCGGGTGAGGTAGCCTTGACGATACGCTACACCCTGGGCCTGCGATCGCCAGGAGTCATCCTTCACTAAAAACTTACGTTCAATTTCTTGGGCCATGGGCGTTTTGCTGGTCTCCATTGCGAGAGTACGGCACAATCTTAAAGCAGAAGGTTGAGATCTTGTTATGGTAACCGGTCACACGAAACTACTCGGGATTATCGGCAATCCCGTCGAGCATTCCCTCTCCCCAGCCATGCAGAACGCGGCGTTAAGGGAGATGGGGTTAGATTTTATCTATTTGCCCTTTCCCGTGGCGTCACAGGGCATTGAGGCGGCGCTATTGGGCTTTGAAGCCATTGGGGTGGTAGGCTTTAATGTGACGATTCCCCATAAGCAGGCCATTGTCCCCTATCTAGCGCAACAAACGGAGGTGGCTAAGGCGGTGGGTGCGGTGAATACAGTCCTCTATCGCGATGGCGGCTGGTGGGGAACCAATACCGATGTGGCGGGGTTTATCGCACCGTTGCGGGAGATTTCTAACTGGGGCGATCGCACCGCTGTTATCTTAGGTAATGGTGGCGCAGCCCGGGCGGTGGTCGCAGGACTGACGCAACTCGGCTGTGGGACAATTCATGTTGTCGGACGGGATGAGCAAAACCTGACTCGCTTTGCCGAGAGTTGGCAGGCTTCGAGCCTTGGAGTCCAGCTAACCCCCCATCTTTGGGAGAGTTTACCAGAATTACTGCCTCAAACCCATTTGCTGGTCAATACCACCCCAGTCGGGATGGGAGTGGATGGCGATCGCAGTCCCCTCTCCGCCGCTGATATCGCTCAACTCGGTCGTGATAGCATTATCTATGACCTCATCTATACCCCCCGTCCCACGAAGCTCTTACAACTGGCTCAGGAGAGAGGGTTAAGAGCCATTGATGGCACAGAAATGCTCGTCCAACAGGGTGCAGCGGCCTTAAGCCTATGGACGCAACCCTTCACCTCGAAACCGGTTCCCGTCAACATCATGCGAGATACCTTATTAA
>NZ_JAWOCL010000221.1:0-31255 GCF_046483825.1 Sodalinema sp. | reverse complement strand
CAAGGTATAAAATGAAGAATCAAGAAAGAAGAGGGTTGAACCGTTGCTACTGTGAATTAAATTTAAAAATAGTAAAAAAATTTCCCCCCTCCCTGTTCCCTTCTTTCCCCCTCTTGCCTCTTGCCTCTTGCCTCTTGCCTCTTGCCTCTTGCCTTATTTATTTTCCCTGTTCCCTATTCCCTGTTCCCTGTTCCCTTCTCCCCATAAGGTATTATCAGGACGAAGGACGAGTAGAGGATCTCGCAGATGGGAATTGGAGCAGCCTTTGGCAATGCCTTACGACGGGAAAGCATTTTATCTCGCTATGAACAGCATCGTCCCCAGATGAAAACCGGCGATGTCATCGGGTTCTCGGGCAATGCCGGGTTTTCCGACGTCATTAAGTGGGGGACCGGTTCAATGTACTCTCACGTGGGGATTGTCCTCACCGTCGGCATGGGCGGTGGCTTTGGCGATAGTGTCCTCGTCGTCGAATCCACCACCGAAACCAGCCACCAGCCCGCCTCCAAAGAGGAGAAAGAACTCATCAAAGGGGTGCAGATGAATTGGCTCTCCAAACGGACCCTCATGTACGATGGAGCCGTTTGGTGGTTTCCCCTCAAAAGCCCCCTGCCCCCCGAAGGGCGATCGCGCATGGAAGCCTGGTTGCGAGAAACCCATAGTCAACGTATCCCTTATGACAGTATCCAAGTAGCCGGGGCCGGGATTAAACTCCTAGAAAAATTAGGACTATCTGGGCCAGAAGACCTCTCACGGCTATTTTGTTCAGAACTCGTCTCCAAAGCCCTGCGCGTGGCCGGTGTCGTTGACCCAGACATCAACCCATCTCGGCAAACCCCCGCCGATGTGGTCAACTTTCCCTGTCTTGACTACCCCGTCTTGCTCAAGGGGGATTCCACCCCCGTCAAGTAGCCGAGTTGCAGTGGTAGGATTAACATAAAGACACTGATTTCAATCCATTTTAGTGAATGCGATGCCGACGCTTTGGCCCCCAAGCGTGCGATCGCCAACTCTTGTTATAGACGCTTCCCGCTCCTCCTATGCTTAAACGACTGTTCGGCGACCCCAATACCCGGAAACTCAAGAAAATTGAGCCACTCGTGGCTGATGTTAAAGTTCTTGAGCCAGATATCCAACCCCTAACGGATGAAGCGTTGGTGGCCAAGACGGCTGAGTTTCGGGAACAGTTGTCTAAGGCGCGATCGCGAGAAGAAGAAGACGAAATCCTCGATGAGATCCTCCCCGAAGCCTTCGCCGTGGTGCGCGAAGCCTCCCGCCGCGTCCTAGGAATGCGCCACTTCGACGTACAAATCCTCGGCGGAATCGTCCTCCACAGCGGCGAAATTGCCGAAATGAAGACCGGAGAAGGGAAAACCCTCGTCTCCACCCTTCCCGCCTATCTCAACGCCCTCAGCGGCAAAGGAGTCCACGTCGTCACCGTCAACGACTACCTGGCCCGCCGGGATGCCGAGTGGATGGGACAAGTTCACCGCTTCCTGGGCCTGTCTGTCGGCCTGATTCAACAGGGAATGACCCCCGACGAACGGCGCAAAAACTACAACTGCGACATCACCTATTGCACCAACTCCGAATTAGGCTTCGACTATCTGCGAGACAACATGGCCACCTCCATCGAGGAAGTGGTACAACGGCCCTTCAACTACTGCGTCATCGACGAAGTCGATTCGGTTCTGATTGACGAAGCCCGCACCCCGCTGATTATCTCAGGACAAGTCGAACGCCCCAGCGAGAAATACCGCCGCGCCGCTGAAGTGGCGGCCCAGTTAGTGGCGGGAACGGAAGACGACCCCCAAGATTACGAAATCGACGAGAAAGCCCGCAATGTCTTACTCTCAGATGAAGGGTTCGCTCGGGCTGAACAACTCCTGGGAATGACGGATTTATACGATCCCGACGATCCCTGGGCGCATTATGTCTTCAACGCCGTCAAAGCCAAAGAACTCTTTGTCAAAGATGTCAACTACATCATCCGCGACGGCGATGTGGTGATTGTCGATGAGTTTACCGGCCGGGTGATGCCGGGCCGACGCTGGAGCGACGGACTGCACCAGGCGATCGAAGCCAAGGAACATCTCGAAATTCAGCCAGAAACCCAAACCCTGGCTACCATTACCTATCAAAACTTCTTCCTACTCTATCCCAAGTTAGCGGGGATGACCGGAACCGCCAAAACAGAAGAGTCGGAATTTGAGAAAATCTATAAACTTCGGGTGACGGTGGTTCCCACAAACCGTCCCCTGTTGCGGAAGGATTTACCCGATGTCGTCTATAAAACCGAGGTAGCCAAATGGAAAGCGGTCGCCGAAGAATGCGCCGAGAAACATGAAGCCGGCCGGCCCGTATTAGTGGGAACCACCAGCGTGGAGAAATCAGAAGTTCTCTCGCAACTGCTGAGTCAGTTAAAGGTTCCCCACAACCTCCTCAACGCCAAACCCGAGAATGTGGAACGGGAGTCGGAAATTGTCGCCCAGGCGGGACGAGGCGGAACCGTCACCATCGCCACCAACATGGCGGGACGGGGAACGGATATTATCCTCGGCGGGAACGCCGATTATATGGCCCGGCTGAAGCTACGGGAGTATTTTATGCCCCGTTTAGTTAAACCCGAGGATGAAGCGAGTTTTGCGAAACCGAAAGCCTTAGCCAGTCGCAGTCGCAGTAAAGGGAAAGGCTTTGATACGGTGTCGAAACCCAAAACCTGGAAAGCCTCACCGCAAATTTTCCCGGTGGAGTTGACGCCGGAGTTGGAACAGCAACTCAAGTCGATGGTAGATACGGCCGTCAAGGAGTATGGTGAGCGCAGTTTACCGGAGTTAGAGGCGGAAGAACGCATCGCCATCGCCGCTGAGAAGGCTCCGACGGAGGATAACGTGGTGGCTCAGCTGCGCGAGGTGTATCAGGAGTTGTTGAAGCATTATGAGAGTTACACCGACAAGGAACATAATTTGGTGATTGAACGGGGTGGCTTGCATGTCATCGGTACGGAACGCCACGAGTCTCGCCGGGTGGATAACCAGTTGCGAGGACGAGCGGGCCGCCAAGGTGACCCCGGTTCGACGCGCTTTTTCCTCAGTTTAGAGGATAATTTATTACGGATTTTCGGCGGCGATCGCGTCGCGGGCCTCATGAATGCCTTTCGGGTTGAGGAGGATATGCCCATTGAGTCCGGCATGTTGACGCGATCGCTCGAAGGGGCGCAACGTAAGGTTGAAACCTACTATTACGACATCCGTAAACAGGTGTTTGAGTACGACGAAGTGATGAACAATCAACGTCGGGCGATTTACGCCGAACGCCGCCGCGTCTTGGAAGGACAAAACCTCAAACAGCGGGTGATTGAGTATGCAGAAATGACGATGGATGACATCGTCGATGCCTACATCAACCCGGAACTGCCCTCGGAGGAATGGAACCTCGATAAACTCGTGGACAAAGTGAAACAGTTTGTCTATCTCTTGGAGGAGTTACAGCCGAGTCAACTCGAAGATATGGCTGTTGAGGAGATTAAAACCTTCCTCCATGAACAGGTCCATATTGCCTATGATATGAAGGAATCCCAAGTCGATAAAATTCAACCAGGGTTGATGCGTCAGGCGGAACGGTTCTTCATTCTGCAACGGATTGACACCCTCTGGCGGGAACATTTGCAACAGATGGACGCTTTGCGCGAGTCGGTGAGTCTACGCGGTTATGGCCAGAAAGATCCCCTGATTGAGTATAAGAGTGAGGGCTATGAACTGTTCTTAGAGATGATGATTGATATCCGCCGCGATGTGGTCTTCTCCCTCTTCCAGTTCCAACCTCAGGTTCAACAAACCACGGTGAAGAGTTAAACAATCGGGTTTTCAGGAGATCGGGTGGAATTTGTGGCCCGGCGACAAAATTGTAGGGGCGAAAAATTTTTCATTGTAGGGGCGAAAAATTTTTCGCCCCTACTTTATCCGTTGCGGGTTTTGGAGCTTTTGGGTTTTAGCTGTTAGACAATCCCGAATACAGCGTTAAGGCCACTCCAACCAAAGAACCAATTAACAACGCCATCGTCACTAACGAACTCATCCCAAATCCAGCGGCTCGTTTTTCCGGGGCTTGATAGTACCCCCAGGCGAAGAGAATACGACCAATCACCCAAACCGCACCTAAACCCGCACCCCAAACTTGACTCACGAAGATGGAAAACAGCCACAGGGCGGGAATGAATAAAACAATCTGTTCAACGGTGTTTTGCTGAACGCGAAACACTCGCTCAAAATCAGGATTTCCTGATGTCGCGGGGGGAGACACTTGATATTTGAATCTGGCTCGCCCGACGTTAATCGTAACCACAAAATAGAGAATTAGGGCGGCGACGGTGACGAGGGCTGTCCAGGGATAGGCTGACATAGGGCTGGGGATAATTTAACAACAAATGACCCCAAAAATGGGTCTAATGGTAGCTCTTGAAAAAGGTCTTGAAAACTCAGGCGGATCGGTCAAGATTATACTCGATTTGGGGACGGGCTGTCGAGGTGATGTCTGGGAAAAAATCTGCCGAATTGGGCGATCGCATTCCAGGAATCACACCGTCATTGCCGAGAACCCCCTACCTATTGACCCATTAAAGCCCGAATAGCCACTAATAAGCCTCGGGCCTTATTGAGGGTTTCTTGATACTCTTTGTCCGGGTCAGAATCAGCCACTAAGCCAGCCCCCGCTTGAACAGAGACCGTATTTTGACCCGACTCATCGGCTTGTACGATCGCCGTGCGAATGGCGATCGCCGTATTCAACTGTCCCTCAAAATCATAATAGCCATAGACCCCCGAATAGGGACCTCGGCGACTCGGTTCTAACTCAGCGATAATCTCCATGGCCCGAATCTTGGGCGCACCACTGACGGTTCCGGCCGGAAAACAGGCTTTCAGCAGATCCCACGCCGACTTGGAGGGGGCCAGTTTCCCCACCACATTACTAACAATGTGCATCACGTGGGAATAGCGCTCCACCACCATCAACTCATCGACCGTCACCGTTCCCTGTTCACAGACGCGGCCTAAATCATTGCGGCCCAAATCCACCAACATGACATGTTCCGCCACTTCCTTAGGATCGGCCAACAAATCCGCCGCCAGTTCAGCATCCTCCCGGGCCGTTTTCCCGCGCGGACGGGTTCCGGCGATGGGCCGTACCGTGGCCAGGCGGGTTCCATCGTCGAGGCGATCGGCTTTCACCATCACTTCCGGACTCGACCCGATCGCCTGCCAAGACTTAAAGTTGAAATAAGCCATATAGGGAGAGGGATTAATCAGACGAATCGAGCGATAGAGGGAAAAGGGATCTCCCGCAAACGCCGCCGATAACCGCTGCGAAATCACCACCTGGAAAATATCCCCAGCTTTGATATAGTCTTTGGCCTTGCGGACACTCTCGCAGAATTGGTCCCGTGTGGTGTTGCTCGATGTCGCGAGGGGTTGATCCTCATTCAGATGAGGCGGAGTCCATTCGAGCATCGTATCTTCGCTGCTGAGGGGATGTTGTAGCTTATCGACGAGCTGCGAGACGCGATCGCAGGCCTGACGGTAAGCCGCCTCAACCGTCACCTCGGGATCTCGTAAATCCGCATAGGCGATCGCCCAAATCTTCCGTTTCACCTGATCAAACACCAGCAGATTATCCACCTGCATCCAAACCCCATCCGGTAAATCCCCCTTCTGAGCGGGATGCACCGAGACGCGCGGTTCAATCCAATGAATCAACTCATACCCCCAAAAGCCAAACAAGCCACCAATCCCCGAAGGGAGTTCCGGTAACTGCACCGGCTGATAGGGTTTCAGACAGTCCTCAACAATCGTAAACGGGTCGCCACCGAAGCGATCGACTCGGCCATCGCGATGAGTTTGTAGCGTTTCCTCACCCCGAGATTCGAGGACCCAAAGGGGATTACAGCCCAAAAAACTATAGCGTCCAATTCGCTCCCCCCCTTCGACGGACTCTAGTAGAAAACTATAGGGTTGACCTGCACAGACCTTATACCAGGCTGACACCGGGGTATCCAAGTCCGCCACCCACTCCTGATAGACTGGGACAAAATTACCGGTTTGCGCCAGTTGACGAAATTGCTCTAAATCCGGAAAGATCACAGGTCTGATGATGAAGAATTACACAGTGGGACTCGGACAATGGGACTCGGACAACAGAACTAGGACAACTTAGGGATCTTACCGCAGTTGTCCCTTAACAGCGACAGCCGCTCCCCAGCAAAGAGAAAGAGAATGCAGATGCTAACACATTCTACATTCTCTGGGAAGACAACTTAATGTCCGTGACAAGCGGAACCGATTTAAACGGTGTAGGGCTGTTTACCGCTGAACTTGAGTTTAGCGGGTTCGGGGTTTTTGCCGATGCTGCGATCGAGGATGTTGACCAAAGGACGACCTTCGTTCACTTTCTCGGGGAACACACCATCTTTGGGATGGAGATATTCCATTTCACCGTTGGGGAAAATCCGATAGATTTTAAAATCTTCGAGTTTCGGCTTGAACTTCGTCCGCAGTTGGGTTCCGAGGGCCAAACACTGTTCCTTGCGAGCCAAGTACAGCAGGTTTTCGCCTTCGTGCATGATCGCCGCACCGCCGGTGGGCATCTCAAACACTTGCTGCTTGGGGCTAGTCCAGGTGATGGCGTACTTTTCTTCACGTTCGGCTGCCGAAAGCAAACCACCGGTGCTACCACCGAAAATCGGAGTTTTTCCAGTCAGTTCTTCTGCCATAAGTTTAAATTGAACGAGATTAAAGAGCTTGATGGGGATCCTATCATTGCAGCGGGGAAAGGTGAGCCATCTCGTCAACAAATGTAACAGTTTGTTAGGGAACCGGGAACCGGGAACACCGGAACCGGGAACCGGGAACACCGGAACCGGGAACACCGGAACAGGGAACACCGGAACAGGGAACAGGGAACAGGGAACAGGGAACAGAGCGCCCTCAAGGTACTCTCCTTACCTCTTGCCTCTTGCCATCCCCTCTTGGGAGGGGTTAGGGGTGGGTTATGCCTCTTGCCTCTTGCCCCTTGCCCCTTGCCTCTTGCCTTTTGCCTTCTCAACGCGATCGCCGACGTTTCGGAACCGCTGACACACGCGCCGTCGAATCTGACGTTGAACCGGAGGGGGCCTCATCGTCGAGACGGGGAATCGTGAAATGGAAGCGACTACCGCGATCTTTCCCCTCCGATTCCGCCCAAACCTGTCCTCCCCAGCGTTGAATCGCTTGACGACAGATGGCTAACCCTAAGCCAGTTCCCCCCGTCGTGCGTCGCAGCGCCCCTTCCTCCTGGTAGAAACGCTCAAAAATATCTTCAACTCGGGCCGGTTCAATCCCTCGTCCCGTGTCCGCCACCGTCACCTTAAGCAAACGATAGCCCATGGGGGTCGCCCGAACCGTAATCGATCCACCGCTGGGGGTAAACTTGCAGGCATTATCGAGCAGTTTCCCCAACACCTGCACCAACCATTCCCCATCAGCCTGAACCAACGGTAAATCCGGCGGAATATCCACCACCAACTCCGGCAACGACTCACCGCCGTAACGGGCCTTCACCCCGCTCATGGCTAAATCAATACATTCTTGTAACGAGAGGGGTTCTAAATTCCATTCCACCCGTCCACTCTCAAAACGAGAGAGGGTGAGAAAGTCTTGCACCAGTTCCCGCAGTCGTTCAGCATCGACTAACGCCGTGTTGAGCATGACTTTCTGTAACTCCGCTGGCATATCCGGTTCACTGGCCAGGCTTTCGAGGCAAATTTGAATGGTGGATAGGGGCGTTCGCAACTCATGGCCCGTAATGGCAATTAAATTGCTGCGCGTCCGTTCAAGGGCTTCGAGTTGCTGATTGAGATCTTCGAGGTGAGCGTAGGTTTCGGCTTGAATTAACCCCGTTCCCATCTGAATGGCAATGGTATTGACTAACGCCACTTCGTCATTGGACCAATGGTGGGCGCATCCCTGACAGTGGTGTAACTCCAAAATTCCCAGGAGTTTGCCCCGAGAGAGAATGGGCATCATCAACCAAGCGCCAATCTTCCAGCGTTGCACCTGTTGGGCTAACCAATCTCGGCCCGTTGGCCGTTCCAGAAGTGAGGCTAAACTCTCCATCCGGGTTTGCTGGGGGTTATCGGTATCTTCGAGGAACACCCCCGATTGTCGTTCGATGGCTTCTTGAAATAAGGGGTTGTCGAGTAAGTTCCAGGTTTCCCCCACCAGAGATTGGATTCCCGGAGCGGCGTATTCATGGACGATGGTGGCGGTGGCGTCGCTTTCTTTACAGCGATAGACCAAACAGCGACAGACATCTAAGGCCTCGCCTAACTCTCGCACCGCCACTTTGAGGATTTCTTGGGGGTCCAGGGATTGACGAATGGCGGTGGTAATGGAGTTGACTAAGCGCTCTTGTTCTTCCTGGGCGGCGATGGAGCGATAGGCTTTGATGAGTTTATATTGCCCGGCTTGTAGATAGGTAATGAGTCGCTCAGCAAAGGGGCCAGGGTTCATCCCTAGGGGTTCAACCGCCGGGGGAAGTTGGGGTTCAGGAGGACGGTCATCAATGCCATAGTCGCGACGAGCTTGAGCGACTTTGTCGGCCAGTTCGGGGCGATAGTGCAAAATCCGATTTAGGAGCTGTGCGGCGACAAAACGGCTTAGGTCATGGTCAAAACTCCAAATGCCCTCGAACCGTCGCGCTGTGTCAATTTCCAGGCTCGTTTGCCCCAGCCAGCGGGTTTCTCCTTCGGGCATATCTCGCTCTTGACAGACGAGACAGGTGCCATAGTTAGGACTAAGAACCACCAGGTTCCATTCTTGGCTGAGGGGTTCGTCGCTGTTGAAGGCGATGGTTTCATAATGGCCGGACTGGTTGGTGAAATCACTTTCTGGGGCCGCTAGAACATAGACCTGCTGGGTGGCTTGGGCGATGCGCTTGTATCGGCTCGCTTCCATGCGATAGAAGCGCTCTTTTTGGAAGGTGGCGATGACGAGGGGGGAGTTTTCTCCCGCCAAGACCTGATCTTCCATCGCGTGGGAGAGGGCAATGAGGGAAGATTTAAAGTATGTTTGCGATCGCAGGTGGGGCTGCGCCTGCAACAAATCCTCCAAAACGGACGTTTTGACATTCATGGATGATTGAACCGTTTGGCGTGTAGCATCCGCTTGTCGTTATCAGTGAGGGAACAGCGAACAGTAAACAGGAACTCGTAAGGAATCAATTAGGGTGTCACGAGAGTTTCTCTGGGGTGAGCTTCATCCTTGTATTGCCTTAAGGTCAACACAGGGTTATTTGTGAAAGACATAACCTGAGTAGGTTTCCATGGCAGACGGGTTAGGGTCGGCGCTGACGGTATGATCTAGCTTAGCTGAAACCGTCGCCCTCAAGGGAGTTGATCACGCGGCTAAGCTTGCTAAACTCTCACAGAGGCGATCGAGATGCTCTCGCTCATGGGTCGCCATGAGGGTAATGCGTAGCCGACTGGTGGGGACGGTGGGAGGACGCACGGCGGATAGGAAGACTCCGGCCTCTCGTAAACTCGCCCCCAGATTCACGGCTTGGGCGGCGTCCGCGAGTTGGATGCAGAGGATGGGGGAGTTTGAGGGCAAAAGTGGCCCGATTTTTGCTTGACTTTTTTGGGAAAGTATGCTACTAAGCCGCTGCTTTAGATAGGTCTGATGGGTCCAGAGTTGTTGCCGTCGCTGTGGTTCCGCCTCAACGATCGCGATCGCCGCCTTGGCCGCTGCGGTATCGGCTGGGGAGAGTCCGGTGGTATAAATCCAGGTGGGGGCGCGATTACGGAGATAGTCAATCACTGAGGCGGAGGCGGCCACATACCCCCCTAAACTGCCGAGGGCTTTACTGAGGGTTCCCATCTGAATCAGGGGGCGATCGCCACAGTCAAAGTGATCCACCGTTCCCGCACCTCGACTCCCCAGAACCCCAGTTCCATGAGCATCATCGACTAACAGCATCGCCTCGTACTCTTCGGCTAACTCCAGCAGTTGCGGCAGGGGACAGAGATCCCCATCCATACTAAACACCCCATCGGTGACAATCAGGGCGCGACGAACCTGCGATCGCTGTTGTTGTAACTGTTGCCGCAGGGCCACCATATCCCCGTGGGGATACTCCTGCACCATGGCCCCAGAGAGACGACTGCCTTGGCGTAAACTCGAGTGATTATAGGCATCGGCAAAAATCCCATCCCGAGGACCGACTAGGGCGGAAATCGTGCCTAAATTCGCCAAATACCCAGAACTAAAGACGATCGCATCCTCAGTTTGTTTAAGCCGGGCGATGGCCATTTCTAAGTCTCGGTGCAGGGGACGATGGCCACTCAACAGCCGCGATCCCGTACTCCCGCTTCCAGACTCCCGCGTCGCCGCCACCGCTGCCTCAATTAGCCGTTCATCGCCGGCTAAGCCTAAATAGTCGTTGCTGGCAAAATTCAGGACTGGGGTTCCTTGGAGGCTGACCTGCGCACCACTGCGGCCGGCGAGGGGTTGTACCTGCCGATACCAATTGGCCTTGTGAATCGTGGCCAGCGATCGCTCGATCCAAGAATAGGAACTCATGACATGGCTAATGTTGACTCGTTAATCGTGAATCATCGGGTCTGGGTTCAGGTCTGGGAAACGGGCCATCCAGTGGCTGAGGGTTTCGGCGGCGGTTAACCCTCCGAGTCCATAACAAGCTCGTTTACGCCAGGGAAGAACCGGGAAATGACCCCTAGGTGCTTGACGATGGAAACTTAGATCGTCGTAATAGAGCCAGGTTCGGCCAGAACGCCAGTGGACGCGATCGCAAAATTGAGCGTAGTCGGCGCCGCTGGCCCACCAAATCTCCGCTTGTGCCGACCAGCCGAAATGTCCCTCACTATAGGCGTACCATAGCTCATCGAGGGTTTGTAACTCCCCCTGAGGAAAGGCCGCAATCTCATCGCCATCGAGCCAACCCTGTTCATCCATCTCAGCAACCTCTAAAATCCGTTGCCATGTCCAATCGTCAGCTTCGCGCCAATCCTGTTGAGCAAGATGGAAAGCTAGGGGAACATAGGGATGATCCAGCTCAGAGATGGTTCGAGATTCCTCGAGCGGCTCGTCTGGGTTGGACGGAGACTGTTCTAACTGAGCCAGTCGCTGTTCGATCGCCTCAAAACGTTGATTGAGGGCTAGTTCTCGCTGTACTTGTTGCCAGAGCGATCGCCCCCAATGCAGATGACTCGGCTGTTGGGCGATCGCCAATCGCGACTCAGGGGTGACATCCCAGCCACAACTGGGACAGGTGAGCCAATCGGCGGGACAATCAGTTCCACAAATCGGACAGGGAAGCATCACCATCAGCCCCCAGTCTTAAAACTCATACTTAAAACTCATCATCTTCAAAACTATCGAGGCCTGAGGTATCGCGATCCTGTTTAGAGCCGAGAAGATCCAGGCGATCGACCCGAATCATGGGCGAGGAGCGATCAGCTCCAGTTTTGCTATCCTGCCAATGATCAATTTTCAACGATCCCTTGACCCCGATGAGGCTACCCTTGCGGACATAATTGGCCGCCACCTCGGCTCGCTTATCCCACAATTCTAAATTGAACCAATCCGGCTTGTCTGTTTTGTTGGTGGGGCGATTCACCGCCAGGGACAAACGACACTTCACCGCCCCTGACTCAAAATACTTGACATCAGGGTCAGACCCGACTCGACCCACCAGAGTGACTACATTGAGTGTCATGGAGAATTTATGTTGAATGATACGTCAACCTAATCTTAACCCTGATCGGATGTCCTAGAACGAGGAATTTCATCCCGACAAAAAACCAAAAGCGCGTATGATGAGGCGTAGCATTATTTAGCTAGAGGCACTAGACGGAACCGGCGACCATGGTATAGAATCCACCTCGGTCATTGTACAAGTTTCCTTATTATCTCTGCTAGCACAAGCGTATTCTAAACTGGGAGGGCACAGGCGCGCGTGGCAAATTTAAGTCGCTTCTCACTCTCTAGAGACATGGGTATCGACCTCGGGACTGCAAATACCCTGGTCTATGTCTCTGGAAAAGGCATCGTCCTACAAGAACCATCGGTGGTTGCCATCGATCAAGACGATAAACTTCCCCTAGCCGTGGGGGAAGAAGCCAAGCAAATGCTCGGACGAACGCCGGGAAACGTCGTCGCACTACGCCCCTTGCGGGATGGTGTGATTGCCGATTTCGACACCGCCGAGTTGATGCTCAAACATTTTATCCGGCAAGTCCACGGTGGCCGTACCGGACTCGTCGGACCCCGTATCGTCATTGGGATTCCCAGTGGCGTCACCGGCGTGGAACGCCGTGCGGTGATGGATGCCGCCATCCAAGCCGGGGCGCGAGATGTGCGTCTAATTGACGAACCGATCGCCGCCGCGATCGGGGCCGGACTTCCCGTTGCTGAACCGACGGGGAACATGATTGTGGACATCGGCGGTGGAACCACCGAGGTGGCTGTCCTGAGTTTACAGGGCATTGTTCTAAGTGAATCGGTCCGGGTTGCTGGCGATGAGCTGAGTGACTCCATCACCCAATACATGAAAAAAGTCCATAACTTGGTGATTGGGGAACGGACCGCCGAAGAAATTAAAATTCAGGTGGCCTCCGCCTATCCCACCCAAGAAGACGACATCATCATGGATGTCCGAGGCTTGCACCTGTTGTCTGGGTTGCCTCGTACCGTCACCATCAAGGGACCTGAAATTCGCGAGAGTATGTCAGAACCCCTATCGGTGATTATCGAAGCCGTTAAGCGCACCCTCGAGCGCACTCCTCCTGAACTGGCGGCTGACATTATTGATCGCGGTATCATGTTGGCCGGTGGCGGTGCCTTACTCCGAGGACTCGATACCCTAATCAGCCATGAAACCGGGATTGTCACCCATGTGGCGGCCGATCCCCTCAGTTGTGTGGTCTTAGGAACCGGGCGAGTGTTGGAGAACTTCAAACAGCTCGAACGGGTGTTCCGAGGTCAGTCTCGGTCTCTCTAGGCTCAATCGAGGCTCAATCGAGGCTCAATCGAGGCTCACTCACCCTAAAACGGATAGCACAGGAGAAAGTTATTGTACGTCTTGCGTCGTTACTGGCAACGCTATCGAACCCTGGGGCTGTTGGCAACATTAGCCATCGGCTCCGCTTGGGTATTTCGTCAGACGGACGGGGCGATCGTGTTTGAAGTTTATCAGCGCCTATCCGCCCCCTTTGAGGCGGATTCAGGGCGCGAACAACAGCTCGTCAACGCCCGAGTGCTGGAACTTCAACAACGATTGCTTGAAGTCAATCAGGAGAATCTTCAGTTACGGGAACTGTTAGACTACGAGCCACAAACCTCGCAAGAGCCAACCTTTGCCCCGGTGATTGGCCGCAGTGCCGATCGCTGGTGGCAACAAATTCTTCTCGGTCGCGGCCGCAACAGCGGTCTGGCGATCGATGATATTGTCATGGCCCCCGGTGGTATTGTGGGGCGAGTGGTGAGTATTACCGATGAAACCAGCCGAGTCTTGCTCATCAGTGATGCCAGTAGTTCCCTCGGGGTCACCGTCGGTCGTTCTCGGGAAATGGGCCTATTGCGGGGCAAAGGCTCGAACCGGGCGATCGTGGAGTTTTTCGAGAAACTCCCCGATGTGAAAGAGGGCGACGCGATTCTCTCATCCCGCTATAGTCAACGATTTACCTCGGGTCTGCCAATCGGAACTGTAGTAGCGGTCAATTTGAATGCTAGCCCGGCCCCTCAAGCGGAAATCGAAATCTCAGCCCCCCTCAGTTCTCTCGAATGGGTGATGGTCTATCCTAAGCCCTCTGTGCCACTCCCGAGTGAGTCTGCCGAGCCGATTGATCCCCTCGGAGAGACCCTTCAACTCGATTAACGATTTTCCTGCCCCTATGCAGCCAGACCTACGCCCGGTTCGTGCCACGGGATTAACCCAGCCCCCTCCAGTGGGTTGGCAAGCGATCCGACAGCGGTTGCTGTCTTGGACGCTCACGGTTCTGTCAGTTCTTCCTTGTTTACTCTTGCTTCCAGCGCGTTTTCCGGGTATGGAACTGCTGGGGATTGCCCCCAATTGGTTATTGGTTTGGGTGGTGGCCTGGAGTATTAAACGCTCGGTGTGGGAAGGTGCAGTGGCCGGCGTCACCCTCGGACTCCTGCAAGATGGGATGAGTGCAGCAGTTCCCACCCATGCCATTAGTTTGGGGGTTGTGGGAATGCTCACGGCCCGTTTACAGCGGGAACGGGTGGTTCAGGATGATATCATCTCCGTTTTATTGCTCGTCTTCGCGATGACGGTAGTAGGCGAGACGGTTCGCGCTCTTCAGTTTAGTCTCTATGCTTGGCGTTTACCGGCATCGGCGGTCTTTTGGAATTTTGAGGAGATTTGGCGCTATTACCAACAGGTGGCTCTCGGCTCTGCCGTGTTGAATAGTTTATGGTCGCCGGTGATTTACTATCCGCTGAATTTGCTCTGGGAACATCGCTTTAGGTAGGTAACAGATAACCGGCAACCGGCAACCGGCAACCGGCTAGGGGCGTACCTTTGTGGTTGCCCTGTGATGGTTCGGTCGCCCTGTGATGGTTCCGTTGTGGTGGTTTGTTGGTATAGCAATCGAAGATTGTCTTAAGACACTCGGAATTGAGGGAGAATCCTCCACCTGTCGCCTGTTGCCTCTTGCCTTCTCTTCCCCCATTTTTTGTCCGATTTAGACTATTTTTGGCTAGATAACTTGGCATCAATGCGATCGCCGACGGTGTGCTTGGGCCAGAAATTAGGGACAATGGGGGAGGAGAACGCTTACCCGGCAACTGTCATGCTCAAATATGCTTATTTCCCTGGCTGTGTAGCCCAGGGGGCCTGTCGTGAATTGTATGATTCGACGGCGGCGTTAACGCAAGCTCTCGACATTGAACTGATTGAACTGAAACGGGCGGCCTGTTGCGGTTCGGGAACCTTCAAGGAAGAATCGGCTCTCCTCGAAGATACGGTGAATGCTCGCAACATTGCTCTGGCCGAAGAACTGAACTTACCGCTGCTGACTCATTGCAGCACCTGTCAGGGAGTCATCGGGCGGGTGGATGAACGGCTTAAAGCGGCTCAGAGCGATCGCCCCGAGTATGTCGAGCAAATCAATGATCTCCTCAGTAACGACCACTGTTCCCCCTACCGGGGCGCAACCGAGGTCAAACATCTACTGTGGGCCTTGGTGGGGGACTATGGCCTAGAGGAACTGCAAAAGCGGGTCACGCGCAAACTCAGTGGTCTCAAATGTGCAGCCTTCTACGGCTGCTATATCCTCCGCGCCCAAAGTCATCTGCCCTATGATGACCCTCATAACCCTCAGTCGATGGAAAACGTCTTTCGCACCGTGGGCGCGACCCCGATTGAGTATGGTGGACGGACCCAATGCTGTGGCTGGCCCCTGTCGAGTTACGCCACGGAACAGTCCTTTCAGATGGCCGGAACTCATCTGCAAGCAGCACTTGACGCGGGGGCAGATTGTATGGTAACGCCTTGCCCCCTCTGTCATCTGAATCTTGACTCCCGGCAACCGGATGTCGAAACCGTCATGGGCCGGAAACTTGGCTTACCGGTCTTGCATTTACCCCAACTGGTGGCTCTGGCCCTGGGTCTTGATCCCAAGGTCTTAGGCCTCGATCGCCACATGGTGTCCACAAGCCCAGTTTTAGCAAAATTGGGGCTTTAATTCCCGCAAGAGCTGATGAGTCAAGGGCTGTAACCCTTTTGGCCTGGACTTCCGAAATGTCAACTTTGTTAAAGTTTTGCTGCATTTTGTCATCGTAGTCCAAGTGACACGATAGACTAGCCCATAATCCAAAGGTCGCTGATTGACAGAATTTTCAATTTTGCCAATCCGACAATAATCAAAAACCAGTCGCAGAGCATTCGTTTGGAGTAATCTTCAATGTCTCATTCGGTAAAAATCTATGACACCTGCATCGGATGCACTCAATGCGTCCGTGCTTGTCCCTTAGACGTGTTGGAAATGGTGCCTTGGGATGGCTGTAAAGCTGGCCAAATTGCCACCTCTCCCCGTACAGAAGACTGCATCGGCTGCAAACGTTGCGAAACGGCTTGCCCGACCGACTTCTTGAGCGTCCGAGTCTATCTTGGTGCGGAAACCACCCGCAGCATGGGTCTGGCTTACTAATTCACGGACTTGGGACCATCTGTTGTCCCGTTCGTCTCCAAGGGGGTGCGATCGCACCCCCTTTTTTGCTGCCATACCCCCAGGGTCAGATCCCAGGTCAGATCCCAGGTCAGATCCCAGGTCTTACCTAGACGATCCGGACAGAGCAGCCCTCAACCTGTCAAAAGGCCTCAAGTTTTGCTAAGTTCATAAGCCAGGTGTGGTTTGTCAACGGGTTCGTCAGGAGTGAACAACTAATGTGTGGAATTGTCGGCTATATCGGAATGCAGCCCGCCAGCGAGATTTTACTGGCCGGCCTCGAAAAACTTGAATATCGCGGGTATGACTCAGCGGGAATCGCAACGGTGAACGACACAACCATTCACTGTGTGCGGGCCAAAGGCAAACTCCACAACCTGCGTAGCAAACTTCAGGGAAACGACAACCCAGCCCAAATCGGCATTGGTCATACCCGTTGGGCCACCCACGGGAAACCCGAAGAATACAACGCCCATCCTCACATGGATGTCTCGGGCCGGATTGCCGTGGTCCAAAATGGCATTATTGAAAATTACCGGGAACTGCGGGCGGACTTACAAGCCAAAGGCCATCTGTTTAAATCCGACACCGATACGGAAGTCATCCCCCATCTGATTGCAGAATGCCTTAACGTTCCGAGTTCTGCGGCCCCGGCGACGGTGACCTCGTCAATCTTTCTCGAAGCGGTCCGTCAAGCCGTCAACAGCCTAGAAGGCGCCTTTGCCATCGCCGTTATTCATGCCGACTACCCCGATGAACTCATCGTGGCCCGCCAACAGGCTCCCCTCTCCATTGGCTTTGGCCAAGGGGAATTTTTCTGCGCCTCGGATACCCCCGCCCTGATTCCCCATACTCGGGCGGTGTTGACCTTAGACAATGGGGAAATGGGCAAACTGACCCCTCTGGGGGTTGAACTGTATAACTTCGAGGGCGATCGCCTCAAGAGAAGCCCCCGCACCCTCACCTGGAACCCCATCGTGGTCGAGAAACAGGGGTTCAAGCATTTCATGCTCAAGGAAATCTACGAGCAGCCGGGGGTGGTGCGCGTCTGTCTCGAAGCCTATACCGATAGCACCTGGGAAGCCGGCCAACCCAACCCACCCGTCAACTTAAATCTCAACCCCAGTCTCTACGAGGGCCTGGATCACATCCAAATTCTCGCCTGTGGTACCAGTTGGCACGCGGGCCTGGTGGGGAAATATCTCCTCGAACAGTTGGCGGGGATTCCGACTATGGTTCAATATGCCTCGGAGTTTCGCTATGCACCCGCGCCGTTGATGGCCAATACTCTCGTGATTGGCGTTACGCAATCGGGGGAAACGGCGGATACGTTGGCGGCGTTGGCCATGGAACAGGAACGACGACAGAATTTAGAGGCCAAATTCAGTCCCCGTCTGCTGGGGATTACCAATCGCCCGGAATCCTCTCTGGGAAATTTGGTGGAGAACATCATTGATACCCATGCGGGCATTGAAATTGGCGTTGCGGCGACAAAAACCTTTGTGGCTCAGGTGATGGCGTTTTATGCCCTGGCCATCGATTTAAGCTACCGTCGCGGGACGCTCTCGGAATCGCGCATTGAGGAGATTCTCACGGGGTTGCGACAACTTCCTGGGGAAATTGAGTCGGTGCTGGAAAGTCAGGAACGCTATATCGAAGAGTTGGCTCATGAGTTTGGGGAAACGCAAGATTTTATCTTCCTTGGCCGAGGCATTAATTTCCCGATCGCCCTCGAAGGTGCGTTGAAACTCAAGGAAATCAGCTATATCCACGCCGAAGGCTATCCGGCGGGGGAGATGAAACATGGCCCGATTGCGCTGTTGGATGCCAAGGTGCCGGTGGTGGCGATCGCCATGCCGGGATCGGTGTATGACAAGGTGTTATCGAATGCTCAAGAGGCCAAGGCTCGGGATGCGCGTCTGATTGGGGTGACTCCCATGGACGATAAGGAAGCCGAGGAAACCTTTGATAATCTGTTGCCGGTTCCGGTGGTTGAGGAACTGCTCTCGCCAATTTTGGCGGTGATTCCGCTGCAATTGTTGGCGTATCACATTGCGGCTCGTCGCGGCTTGGATGTGGATCAACCCCGCAATTTGGCGAAGTCTGTCACGGTAGAGTAGAGGAAATATCTTAACCTCGATCCCTTAATCGCTGGCTTGAACTTGTTGCCCCAGGCGCGGTTCGGTCCCCGAGAGAAGGCGATCGATGTTGGCTCGGTGGCGGATGAGGACGTAGGCGGTGGCGGCGATCGCAAACAGACAAAAGGGAAGGGGTTGATCGGTGCCGATCATCAAAACGGAGATGGCGATCGCCGAAAGCATCGAACTCAGCGACACGATGCGCGAGAGGGTAATAATGGTCACAAAGATGCCCAAGGTCGCTAGGCCAACGGGCCAGGAGAGGGCCAGCAAGACCCCTAAACTTGAGGCAACGGCTTTGCCCCCATTCGCTAGCTTGGCATCCCGTCCAGGACCCATCATCAGCCAGAGGGAGTTGGAATGGCCGAACAGTGCGGCGAGTCCGGCCAGGGTCATCATCCAGGGTTTCCAGATGTCGAGGTCGATTCCTGGTGGTACAAGTTGATACAAATCCCCGAGGTAATAGGCGATTCGCACGAGGCTAATGGCGGCGATCGCCTTGCAGACATCAGCACATAAGACAAATAGCCCCGCGCCTTTACCGACGACGCGCAACACATTTGTGGCCCCGGTTGAGCCGGAGCCATAGTGACGAATATCGATGTTTTTAAGATGATAGGTGACCCAATATCCCGTGGGGATTGAGCCAAACAGATATGCTGCAATGAGCAGCAAGGTATTGAATCCCACCTCAACAGCCATAGGTGACAGTCCGCGCTTGATGTCTGAGCCAGTGTCTTTGGTATCTATGGTATCAGAAACGGGGATCAGCGACGGGACCTGAAGGGGGAATTTTAGGGGGAGTCGTGGTCGGCGATAACGGTCTTGATCTGCTGCACGAAGCCGACATGATCGAGAATCGGTTTGGCGATGTAGCCGTCGGCGCCACTGGCTTTGAGGAAGGCTTCGCGATCGCCCACCATGGCGTTGGCGGTGACGAGAATGACGGGGAGTTTGGCGGTTTCGGGATCGGCTTTCAGCAGTTGAGTGATGCGGATTCCATCGACGGACTCTCCTTGGTAATGGCTATTTTTGAGCGAAACATCCATCAAAACCACGGCAACTTGTCCGGAACGGACGATTTGGAGAACTTCTTCGACATTTTCACTGTGGATTGAGTCGAGTCCTCCTCGTCGCTTGAGAACTTTCTGAAACACCATCCAATTGATGGGATCGTCTTCTACGACCAAAATAGTTGTCATGGCGTTGTCCTTATATAGAGATATGCCCCTGTTCTCTCAGGTATTCTTGAGGGTTGAGAGGGAATCCGGATGGCTCAAGCTTGAGAATTGTTGCTCGGTTAGGTTGGTTCGCTTGTGAGTCAGATGGCGCTCAATTGACTCTGAGGGGCGATCGCAATTACGGCTTGGGTGTGATGAATATCACAGCCAGACTCGATGGCGATCGCCAAGCTTATAGGAAAAATAAGCCACATTTTAACTGTAGCCGTCTATACAGATCTATGTTGACTCCAATCACGCCATCAGCCACAACACTCAGCGAGTTGGCGGCTCAGGTTTGGAATTCTGGCAAAATTTCCAGCCAAGACCGTCAGTTTCTACGTTCACTGTTTACGGAGCATCTGCCCTCCGAAGAGGAAATTGCTGCGGTTGACCGCTTACTTCATGCCATTCGTCGAGGCTGGATTCAAATGCTAGAGTAAGATCCGCTCAACTCGAAACATTCACCTCGAGGACACCCAGATACACCCAGATACACCCAGATACACCCAAATACAAATTAAGTTAAAACACGAGCGGTAGCTTTAGCCTGTTTCGCTTCGGCTCGTTTTTGTGCTGCTAACAGATAGCGTTTCCAGAAGACCCGAACGGTACTGGGGTTAATTCCCACCAATTGCGCGAGTAGCTCATGGGGAATACCGCGCATGTCTCGATAGGATAGCCATCGTGAGAGGTGGCGCAAAATCAAGAAGGCCCGTCGGAAGGATGAAGGGTCATTCAGAATGTCTTGAAGATCAGAAATACTCCCCATGCGTTTTTGCAGGGCCTGCGATCGCTCCTCCTGGCTGTTGGGCGCATAAAAACGCACCTTCCCCGCGACATGGATGCGGCTACAGTCAATGTCATAACAGCCCCCCACCAGCGCTCCAGGTGGAATCCAGTCACAGTAGAAGCCTTTTTGTAAAATCAGACCCCCTTTCGAGTCTTCGGTCAGCGCCAAAATCTGACCACTTTTAAGTAACGAAAGCGGCAGACTGACGGATAAAGCCCGTGTGGGTTGGTTATCGATTTGAGGAGAGTCCTGTGACATCCCAAGATACCTGGGTTGGAATAGATCTACCTCAGTTTTACCTGATCATGACAAAAATGGCTACAACACTCGGCTCTGTCAACCGTAAATCTACTCAATTTTTCATGTTTGGGGGTCTTTAGATCCCTCGAACAGAGTCAGAGGTGACCGTCAATCAAGACCTTCAGGAATCGTAGTGGTAATCATCGTCTGGTTCAACCGCTTTCTTAAAGATTTGGTGAAGCTGATGGCCGAGTCTTAGAAAACTTGTGCAGAAACAGGCTTTAGCTTAAACAGAGGTCTTCGACGACACGAATGCGGCCTCGGATCACAGCCCGTAACAAGCGGTCGACCGAACGCCGTTCCATATCATCGAGGCTGTCATCGAGGGTTGCGGCCAGAAGGCCATAGCGGTCCGCGAGCGTCAGCTGACCCTGTTCCGCCGCTGAGGCGAGCATCGCGGGAATCGCGCCAGGGAGGAGTTGCAGTGAGGGTAACATGGTAATTGGGGGAGGGTTGTCCTTAACTATCTCTAGTATTGACGAACTCTCTGGGTTTTGCGGTGACCAATCCCGCCTCTTGATGGCGATCGTAAACACCTCTGGCGATGATATATCTTACATTAACTTGTGATATTAATCACAAGAATTTGAACCCTCTAGCAAAACGCGGTCAGTTTTCCTGTTCAATTAAGGCTTAATGAGGTAGCAAGAGATCCCGCTGCGACCCATCAATTCGTCCAGCATCATAGAGAGTCTGGGCAATTTCAGAGACAGTTAACACAGAATGAGCCTGATAGCCTTCCTGTTTGAGTCGTGTTTTGACTCCCTTTTCATGGTCAATTAATACGACAATATCGTTCACCTTTAAGCCCGCCGATTCAAGTTTTTCTGCTCCTTCAATGGCACTGGTTCCACTAATTAAAATATCATCCACCACGACAACGGTTTCACCGGAATTAAACTGCCCTTCAATCAAGCGACGGGTTCCGTGAGCCTTAACTTCCTTACGGGGGAAAATCATCGGGTGATGCAATCGTAAAGACAGTCCCGTTGCTGTGGGCAACGAACCATAAGGGATCCCAGCAATCCGGTCAAAAACGAGGTTATCGAGGATTTGGGCGTAGGCATTCAAGACCTGATGAAAGACTTGGGGATTGGAAATAATTTTGCGTAAATCGATGTAGTAGGCGAACTCAGCCCCTGAGGCTTGGACATAATCCCCAAAGAGGATGCACTGGAGGTCAAACAGTTGCAGGATCAAGTCCCGGTGGGGATGGGGGGGGCTAGAGGGGGGCGCTGTCCAAAGTTGGCAACTGGCGGCGGTTTGGTTGATATCTTCACGAACAGGGCTGATGCTGCGGTTCAACTGTTGCAGTCGCTCCCCGAGATTGGCCTCTCGCAGCCAGTCTTGAGGAACCGGCAATAATAAACCGTTGCCAGTGGTATCTAAACCCGCCCGTAGGAACTGCTCTAGGTGCTGAGCGTCTCCCCAAATGCTACGGGCGAACAGCAGCCGTTCTGGGGCGATCGCGCGCACTTGGGCCAGAGCGTCGGGGCGAGAGGTTCCCACTTCAAAGCCAAGCTGTTCTGGGGGCGCCCAGGTTCGCGCTTCCTGGACGAGATGTTGGTAAAAGGGCATTTGGCCAGGGGGATACTCTTGAATGACTCGGGCGGCGGGATTGGAGGTGCGACAGACGACGAAACTGGCTTTGTCGCCGTAGAGGAGAAACGGGGCGATCGCATCCTGGCCCGCCAGAGGCGAGAGGGTAACGGCATCAACGCCCCAGTCTTGGAAGATGGTTTTGGCTAAGCGGCTGGCAGTATTGAGATCGCTATGTTTGGCATCGAGGATAATGGGAAGATGAGGGGGAATCTCTTGTCGGACCTCCATCAATAGCTCGAATCCGGGAGCGCCGAGGGCCTGATAAAAGCCTAAACTTGGTTTATAGGCACAGACTTGGTCTGCTGTCTGTTGGATAATGGTTCGTAACCAGTCAGAGAGGGCCTCGATGGAGTCGGGTTGACGGGAGCGATCGCCTCCGGGCATCATCTCCGGGTTGGGATCGATGCCAACCACGAGGAGGCTGTTGTTTTGGGCAATAGCACTGTTGAGTTTGTCGAAAAATCCAGTCATAGTGGGTCAGAGTCGGTTGGCGTTGGCGGGAAAGGACAGGGACAGATGTTAACCACAAACGTGATTAGTTTGGGCGATCGCCTGCGGCAACAGTTAGAGGCGGCCATTGCCCCGAGGGATTGTCCGGCAACGATTCCCCTCAAGGGAACTCATGGCGGACTTCCGGTGGGGTATCGCTGTGCGATCGCCCTCAAACTCGATCCCCGTCAGGGATTGGCGATCGCCGAAGACTTAGCCGGCTCTTTGAATGCCTCAGATTATACGGTGTCGGTTACGCCGCCGGGGTTACTGGATATCTCCATTCGCGATCGGCTTCTGGCGGACTGGCTCCAAGTTTGGGCCGATGGGACGGTTCGCCAAGGAACCTCTCGCGGCGATCGCCCCGGGACCACAGAACCGGTTGAGATCCCCTTTGCGGTGCAATATGCTCACGCCCGCTGTCAATCCCTGTTACGGCTTGGGGAACGAGAAGGCTGGATTCACTTAGATCAAGCCGGTATCGTTGAACCCCGCCCTTTGCCCTGGTTAGAGGAATCGGGACGGTTGAGTCTCACCCATCCGGCTGAGGCCCGTCTGATTGCTCATTGTGTCACGGTTGCTGATGCGATCGCCTTAACCCCAAACCCCGATAGTCTTAAGTTACTGATGGGGCTTAGCGGCGCGTTTGAGGCATTTTATCGAGATTGTCCCCCCGCTGACCATTCTCTGCTTCGTTTGGGGCTGCTGTCGGTGACGGGGACATTGCTGTATTGGTTACTTGAAGTGGGATTAGGCGTCGAGGCGATCGCCCAAATGTGACAGAGTCTTGAAATTTTCGTAAAAAAGGGATGACAAATTTGAAATCGTCGGTTATAGTTACCAATGTGTGAGGAGCGAACCAGTAAGAGCACCGAGACGAAACACGGCCAGTCGTCGGTGCTCTTTCTGATCTCAGAATTTCTATCAAGTCCACCGGCTTGTCGTTTATTCCCCGAACTGTTCGAGCCATTGCTCTGTCTCTTCAAGCATCTCTGGGGAAACGTTTTCCTGTTCTGCCAGCCATTCCATCGCCTCGAGCGATCCGTCATCGAGCCATCGTATCACCACACCCCAGAACATCGCCTCTTCATTCGTGGGGTTGATGCGGACTGTTGCATCAATACGTCGCCAAAGCCGCTGGGTATTGGATGAAAGCATCGACATCACCTCAGAACGTTCATCATCGTTGAGGTTCGTTAACAGGGTTTTGGACTCGGCCCAGCGGCCATCTAATAACGCCGTCAGCAAGGTTTGACTGGGGCTGGCCCAAGCGGCGTTCGCCTGAGCTGAGAGGATTTCGGCGTGAAAGGCAATTGTATCGAGTTGAGCTTGAGCGTTTTGCGTCCATTGGCTACCCTGTCCCCGTTTGAGGGAGCGTAGGATCGACTCCGCCTCAGACCAAAGGCCGTTGCGAGCCAACAGTAGGGCATTTTGATAGGTGCGACTGTCTAGGGCCGGCTCACTCAACGAGAGCGGTACTAACTGGACTGGGTTGGGCAAAAAACTCCGCGATCGCAAGTGATAGACCGCAAAATCTGGCTCTAAGCCCACTGTCCGATCCACCACAAACTCGGGCCGTCCGCCGCCGGTGAATTCTTGCCATTGGGGCAACTGTCCCGAGGGAGAAGTCCATTCCAGCATCAAACTGAGACTATAGCGACTGGGGTTATAGTGGTAAACCTGACCATAACTTAAGCCAGTCTCGCCGGTGTTCTGTTCTCCAATCAGGTTAAACCAAAGTCCATCAGCGGGAGCATTCTCCGTTAGCGGTTGCAGGTGAGTCAGAGGTAATGGACGGGTTGAGCCAGGATTTAGGGATTTGGCGTTCACGAGGGGGGCGATCGCGTAGGATTCCGCCGGCCCCGTGACGTCAATCTCGGCTGTTAGATAAAACAACGATGAGGAATTATGATTCCAGGCCGGAGAGACCCGTTGATAGATCTGTAGCGCGACAATCTCAAAACATTGATTTCCACAGGGTTCAGGGCGCTTTTGCAGCACCGGAAGCAACACATCCGGCTCGACACTCGCTCCGGGAATTTCAATGGGTTCTGCGGGAGTATAGCCGCTGTCTTCGAGGCGATCGCGGATCTCGGTCAAACTTTCCGGGGTATTTGAGGATTGGAAGGCTAACTGAGTCCAATCGGGGAGATGATCCGAGAGCCAGCGAGCTGAATCCGGCTCAACGATGAGTTTTGCTCCCAGCCAAACCCCTCCAGTAATTGTCGCAAACGCTCCCACCCATACCCCCGCCAAACTCATTTGCAGAAGGATGTCTTTCCAGGGAAACCAGGACTTACGACGCGGTAAAGGTTGTCTCATAAGAAAGGCAAGAGGCAAGAGGCAATAGGCAAGAGGGGGGAAGAGGGAAGAGGGAACAGGGAATAGGGAATAGGGAATAGGGAACAGGGAACAGGGGAATCTCTATTACTCTCAACGATCAAGGCTGAAGCGTCAACTCTGTTGCCTTCAATATTGGTGTAATAGACATATTAGAATTTGCACAAAAATAATAATATATGTTTTTATGGCAGACATTTAGGCTTTTATGGTTGTCCTAGTTTATTTGGCGACAATAAATAGGGCTAGATAGAAGAAGGGGCGATCGCGCGATCGCCCCCGGGTCGTTAAACCACCCGTTAAGCAAGCCAACGAGTCGCCTAAACCGAACCGCCAGCCGCTTGAAACCGCGCCCGCGCCCGTTTTAGAGCTTGTTTTGCCTGAATCTGCTCCTGTTTGGGGCCATCAGCCGCCTTGCTGACTCGTTCGGTCGCTTCCTCATAGGCCGTGCGAGCCTTCTCCAAATCGATATCAGCGCCTCGCTCGGCTCCATTAACTAAGATGGTCACTAAATCATTGTCCACCTCAGCAAAGCCACCCATCAGCGCAATGGGAACCCACTCCTTACCCGGACGAACTCGCATCACACCCGTATCCAGGGCGCTTAACAGAGGCGCGTGACCTCCCAAAATACCTAATTGTCCCGTAGTACTCGGCAGAATCACCTCATCGGCCTCAGCTTCCCAGACCGTTTTGTCGGGTGCAATGACACGAACTTGTAAACTCATAATCCTTTAATCTTCTCTGACAGTGAATCAAGGGGTAGCCCCAAAGAACTACCCCAAAACAGTCTTAGACCGGCAAATCCTAGGATTCAGCCTTCATTTTCTCAGCCTTAGCTTTCGCTTCATTGATGTCACCCACCAAGTAGAACGCTTGCTCAGGCAGGTCATCGAGTTCACCGTTGAGGATCATTTGGAACCCTTTAATGGTGTCTTCGAGTTTGACATATTTACCAGGCGCACCGGTGAAGATTTCTGCCACAAAGAAGGGTTGAGACAAGAAACGTTCGATTTTCCGAGCGCGGGCCACGGTCTGACGGTCATCTTCGGACAACTCATCGAGACCCAAAATGGCGATGATGTCTTGCAGTTCTTTGTAGCGTTGCAGCGTCGATTGAACCGAGCGAGCCGTATCGTAATGTTCCTGACCCACAATCTCGGGTTGTAACATCGTCGAAGTGGAGTCGAGGGGGTCAACCGCCGGATAAATCCCTTTGGAGGCTAACGCACGAGAAAGTACCGTGGTGGCGTCCAAGTGAGCAAAGGTGGTCGCGGGAGCGGGGTCAGTCAAGTCATCGGCAGGGACGTAGACCGCTTGAATCGAAGTAATCGACCCTTCTGTCGTCGAGGTAATGCGTTCTTGCAGTTCACCCATTTCCGTTCCCAGAGTGGGCTGATATCCCACAGCAGAGGGCATCCGTCCAAGTAGTGCCGACACCTCAGACCCCGCTTGCACGAAGCGGAAGATGTTGTCAATAAACAGCAGCACGTCTAATTTGGAGACATCACGGAAGTATTCCGCCATGGTCAACGCCGACAGGCCCACCCGCATCCGCGCACCGGGGGGTTCATTCATTTGACCGTAGACGAGGGCAACCTTGGAGTTTTCAAAGTTGTCTTTGTCAATCACCCCAGAATCGAGCATCTCGTTGTAGAGGTCATTCCCTTCACGGGTGCGTTCACCCACACCGCCGAACACCGACACACCGCCGTGCGCTTTGGCGATGTTGTTAATCAGTTCCATAATGATGACGGTTTTACCGACACCGGCACCACCAAACAAGCCCACTTTACCGCCACGACGGTAGGGAGCCAGCAGGTCAACCACTTTAATTCCCGTTTCTTGAATGGAGGGTTTGGTTTCGAGTTCCGTCAGTTTAGGAGCGCTGCGGTGGATGGGGGAGGTTTCACCAGTGGTGACCTCACCTTGTTCGTCAACGGTTTCACCGAGAACGTTGAAAATGCGTCCGAGAGTCACTTTCCCAACGGGAACGCTGATGGCGGAACCGGTGTCGACAACGTCCATGCCGCGAACCAACCCGTCGGTGGAACTCATGGAGACGGCGCGAACTTGGTTATCACCGAGGAGTTGTTGCACTTCGCAGGTGATGGAGATATCTTCTCCAGCCTGGTTTTTAGCGGTAACTTTGAGGGCGTTATAGATGCTGGGCATCTTACCCGTGGGGAATTTGGCATCGATGACGGGACCGATGATCTGGGTAATGTAGCCCGTATTGGTTTTTTGTGCCGTGCTGACCATGCTTGTCTCTATTTAATGTAAATCGTCTATGAATTTGGAAGGGTGGCTATTACTTCGAGTTCAAATATGCCACCCTCAAGCCTACCACCTTTGTTGGACACAGGGAACAGGAGAAGGAGGCAAGAGGCAAGAGGCAACAGGCAATAGGGCGGTAGGGTGTGTTCGGGCATCGATTCGGGTTGGACTTGGACGATTGGCTTCAAACTTGCCCGAACGCACCGCTTGGGCAATCGGCCCCTAATCGGGGTTAGGTGGCGCCGCCGCCTAGGATGATGAGACTGACGAGGGTGCCACTGTTCCAGAGGCCGTGCATGAGCATGGCCGCTAGAAGGTTGCGCGATCGCGTGTAGGTGATCCCCAGTACAATCCCTAGGGTGGCTAGAGGGAGAACCTCCGAGACGCTGAGGTGGGCGACGGCGAAAATCAGAGAACTCAGCACAATCGCGGCCCAGACGGGGACGTAACGAGTTAGGGACGGCAGCAAAAAGCCTCGAAACATTAACTCTTCAAAGACAGGGGCCAAGACCGAAGCGGTCAGGAAAAAGCAGGTAATGGCCACCCAGTCTTGTCCTTCTAGGGCAATTTCTAAAATTGGATTGCTGCCCCCTTTTCCGTCCCAAATTTGCTGGTTAATGAGCGAAATTCCTAATACCAAAGGAACCGCTGCAATGTAGCCGCCAATGCCCCAACCTAAGCCGGGAAACAACCGAAAGCGGAACCAGTCTTCTTTGAGGGGAAAATAGGGTTTGAGAGACCGGTAAAGAACCGCGAGGGCAGCCGCACCCGAGAGGAGATAACTAAAGAAAATTGATACGGCTTGCCAACGACTGGAGGCGGCATCAGTGGCAATGTTTGCCAGGCGGTAGATGACAGGTAACAGGAGTCCGGCGGTTAGGGCTTGACCGATAAAAAAGACGATAAAAAAGCCAACCACGATGACTTGAACGATGGTGTCCCAACCCCAATCTAAACTCCAGGACTGACTTTGGTTGCGGGCAAGTAGGGCTGATTCTCCTTTGATAAACCATTGTCCAATCAGGAAGATAAGTAATCCTATTCCTAATAGTAATGTTACGCCAGAAATCAGGGTAAGAACCACTAATTTAACTAAGGTTTTTTGGGCGATTTCTTGTTCTTGGGTTTGTAAGGCTGCCAGTTGTTGACTGTTGTCTTGGACTTGATAAAGTTGGGAAAGGGCGCGATAGCGGAACCAGCCGGATAATTCGTTGGAGAGGACAGCGGCGGCGGTGTCTTCGCTGGGTGGGGGGGTTGAGGCGTCCCAGAGATCAATGAGGATGGCGGTGGTGGGTTCTGAGTCGTCCCCTTGGCTGTCTGACCACAGTGTTAAGGCTTGTTCGGGGCGATCGCCGTGGGCTAACAAAATCCCCAAACGCAGTTCTAGGGTAGATTTCAGGTCTTGGGCTTGCTGAATTGCCCCGTCAAGTTGCGTCACATCAGGAAGACCGTTCACTGAGGAATCGGGCAAGTTCAGCCGTTGTTCCTGGTTCATGGCCAGGGTTCGTCGAACCGAGTTGAGGGCATCGCGATATTGGGCGATCGCCGTCTCATAGACATCTTCCCCAATGATTCCCCCCGGTAAGCCATTCATATCCCATTCCGGCGGAGGTTCCCATTCGGCCGCTTGTAAGGATAAATTGGTTTGGGCTAAATCGAGGCGACTTTGAATTTGGGGCTGTTGCCAACTACTGACGAGGGCTAAGGCCACCACCACGGTGGTTAAAACTGAGAGAATCAGGAGGATAACTTGTCTGGGGGACATAGCAAGGGACGATAGAGTTAGGAAACAGGCTAAGGATAGATCTCCTCAACTAGCCTACATGATTCCCCGTTGTTTCAGCTTGAGCGGTTATGCCCCGACTTCCGACATTGACCTTTGATCGCGGAACCCTGCTATTGCATCCGCCACCTCGGGCCAAAGGCTGGATTCAGTTCGCCACCTGGGACGATCGCGTTGAGAAGTTTCGCATTCGGGGGATGGACTATCGCCCGCTCGTCGAAAGTCTCTGGGCGGAAGGGGTGCAGTTTGAGGATCAGGCCCGAGGCTTTATTCCCCTGGAGTTGGACTGTCGGTTATCCCTGAAACCTTATCCTCACCAAGAGGAGGCGTTGGCGGCCTGGAAACAGGCGGGCCGCTGTGGGGTGGTGGTGTTACCGACGGCGGCGGGAAAAACCTATTTGGCCCAACTCTGTTTGCAGGAAACCCCTCGCAGTACCTTGATTGTGGTGCCGACGTTGGATTTGATGCACCAATGGTATGCGAATCTCAAGAATGCGTTTCCCAAGGCTGAGATTGGCTTGTTGGGGGGCGGTTCCCGCGATCGCAGTGCCATTTTAGTGGCCACCTATAATAGTGCGGCAATTCATGCTGAAGGCTTGGGCCATCTTTACGGAACTTTGATTTTTGATGAATGTCACCATCTCCCCAGTGACTTTTTTCGGGTGATTGCTGAATATGCGATCGCCCCCTATCGCCTCGGGTTAACGGCGACTCCTGAACGCAGCGATGGGAAACATGAGGATTTGAGACATCTGATTGGGGACCAAGTCTATCGCCGCAGCCCCGAGGATTTAGCCGGAAACGCTCTGGCGGACCATCGGGTGGAACAGATTAAAGTGCAACTGTCCCCGGAGGAACGCGATCGCTATCAGCATCTTATCAACTGTCGTAATGAGTTTTTAGAACGCTCTCGGATTAGTCTCAGTAGTCTCCAGGGATGGCAAACCTTCATTAAAGCCAGTGCGGGGTCTACCGAAGGACGACGGGCCATGAAGGCGCACCATGAAGCCAAGGCGATCGCCCTAGGAACCGACGCAAAACTGAGAGTTTTAGAAGATCTCCTAGCCCAACATTACCCCGAACCGATCCTAATTTTCACCAACGACAACGCCACCGTGTACCGCATTTCCCAAAACTTGCTCATTCCCGCCATCACCCACCAAACCCCCGTTAAAGAACGTCACGAGGTGCTATCTCGTTTCCGCCAGGGGGACTATCGCACCCTCGTCGCCTCCCATGTTCTCAACGAAGGGGTGGATGTGCCCGAGGCGCGGGTGGCGATTCTCCTATCGGGGAGTGGGTCCAACCGGGAATATATCCAACGACTGGGGCGAGTCTTGCGGCGCGGGAATGACCCTGGGAAGCAGGCAATTCTCTACGAGGTCATTTCTGAAGACACCAGCGAAGAACGCACCTCTAAGCGTCGCCGAGGGCAGTCTCCAGACCGCAACGCCAAGCCGCGCCCCCGTCCCTTAACGGTCGTCTCGAAGCCTGATGATCCGATTCCCTTCTACGATCGCCCTTCTCGTCGCTCTCAACCTCGCGCGGCTGAGGAGGGTTCTAGCTATAACAGCGATGAGGAGGAATAGATAATTAGCCCGAATTATTGCAGATTAACCCCATTTGAAAAAAACCCTTGTTCCTCGTGACTTGGCTCGATGCCAAGTCATGCCTTTTGGGAGGCTCTACCTCCCGAGGACAGGCGGCAGAGCCGCCCAGAGGACCTGTCACGGCTTCAGCCATGACACGAGGAGTAATCCATACAAAGCGGGGTTTTCAAACGTGGATTCCGTATCATCCGTATTAACCGCTCAGTCGTTGATTTGACCTCATAATTTGTAGGGGCAAACGGCTTTTTTCCGCAGACAATATTTGCAATTTATCATTAACTTTTCCTGTTGATTTCAACCTAAAATATTCAATAATTACTGGAAAAATAATCATATTTATGTTATTATTTAAACAACAAAAAACCTCATACTAAACAGGAGGCAAGCCATTGGAGACCCCATCAGCCAACTATGACCAACCCTGGAAAGAGGCAATCGAAGACTACCTAGAGCCATTTCTCGC
>NZ_JAWOCL010000171.1:0-21716 GCF_046483825.1 Sodalinema sp. | reverse complement strand
GTTCCCTGTTCCGGTGTTCCCTGTTCCGGTGTTCCCTGTTCCCTTCTCCCCCCCTTGACCCTACTTCACGTCGACCAACTGCAAATCGCCTATCCGCGAACCGATCCCAACGATCCTCTCACCTGGGCCGTTGATGGAGTGTCCTTGCAACTGGCCCCCGGCGATCGCCTAGGCGTTGTCGGCGAGTCAGGATGCGGGAAATCGACCCTAGGACGGGCCTTTATGGGACTCCTACCCGAAGGAAGTCATATCAACGGCGAGATTCGCTTTGAAGGTCAGTCTGTCCCTCGTCTAAGTCCCCAAGCCTTGCGGAAATTTCGCGGTGAGGCGATCGCCTTGATCTTCCAAGATCCCATGACGCGCCTCAATCCCCTGATGACCATTGGCGATCACTGCATCGAAACCTTGCAGGCCCATCGGCCCAAAATGACGTTTAAACAGGCCAAAAAACGCGCCCTCGAAACCCTCGCAGCGGTCAAAATTCCGGGGAATCGCTGGAATCAATATCCCCATGAATTTAGTGGGGGAATGCGTCAACGGGTGGCGATCGCCCTGGCCTTGCTACTAGAACCCCAACTGATTATCGCCGACGAACCCACCACCAGCCTCGATGTGACAGTTTCGGCCGAGATTTTGGATGAATTGATGGGCCTGTGTCAAGAGCAAAACCTAGCCCTGATGCTGATTTCCCATGATATCGCCTTAGTGGGGGAATACTGCGATCGCATCGCCATCATGACCGAGGGTAAAATCGTCGAAACCGGGAACACGACCCAAATTCTCCAATCCCCTCAACATCCCTACAGCCAATCCCTCATCAACGCCGTCCGCGAACTACAAGAGGTACAACCGCCCCCACCACCGGATCTCACCAACCCCGTCTCACCGCTATTACAGGTCGAAAACCTACAACAACATTACAGCCTAGAACGGAATTTCCTAGAACGACTGTTTAATAACAGCAAAGCCGAAACCATCAAAGCGGTGGATAACGTCAACCTAAGTCTTTATCCCGGCGAAATTTTGGGATTAGTGGGGGAATCGGGCTGTGGAAAATCCACCCTCTCTCGCACCATTTTGCAACTGGTGAAACCCACCGGCGGACGAGTCTCCTTTCTCGGACAAGATTTAGGACAACTCTCCCCCGAGAAGCTACGCCAGCAACGGCGACAGATGCAGATGATTTTCCAAGATCCCCAAGCCTGTCTCAACCCGATGATGACCGTGGGCGATAGCATCGCGGACCCCCTGCTGATTCATGGACTGGCGAAGGGACACGCCGCCCGCCAACAGGTTCTCAGCCTCCTGGACCGGGTGGGACTCAGCCCCGCTGAAACCTACGCCCGCCGCTATCCTCGGGAACTCTCTGGCGGACAACAGCAACGGGTGGCGATCGCCCGGGCCTTAATTACCCATCCCAAGTTAATCGTCTGTGATGAACCCGTGAGTATGCTAGATGCCAATGTTCAGGCCCAGGTGTTGAGTTTAATGAAAGACCTCAAAGCTGAGTTTGACCTGACCTATTTGTTTATTACCCATGACCTCTGGGTGGCCCGCTTTTTGTGCGATCGCATCGCCGTCATGAATCAAGGTAAAATCGTCGAACTCGCCCCTAGCGAAGACCTGTTTCGACATCCTCAACATCCCTATACGCAAACACTCCTCAACGCGGCCTTAAGCGTTAAAGCATCCCCCTAACCTAACTTCCAATTCACCCCCCTCGGAGGCGTTTACCATGCTGTTAGAACGACAAAAACTGACCCGTCCCAAACGTATCCTCTCCATTGATGGGGGCGGGATTCGCGGTATTATTGCGGCGAAGGTTTTATTAAAAATCGAGAAAATTATCTGTCGCCCAGAAACGCCCTGGAATTGTCTGGCTGATTACTTTGACTTCATGGGCGGAACCAGTACCGGGTCAATTTTGGCGGCGGCGTTAGCCCGAGGAATGAAGGTTCAAGATGTCCTCAGTTTATATCTCGATCATGGACGGGAAATTTTTACGGAAAATTGGTTTCTCAAACAGTTTTGGTCGAAATATAGTAGCCGACCGTTAGAGAAGAAACTCAAGGAGATTTTTGGCGAGAGTCCCCTGGGATCTGAGGATCTCAAAACTCTGTTGATGATTGTGACCAAAAATGCCACGACTGCACATAATTGGTTTTTTGTCAACTCCCCCAATAATAAATTTTATCCCATTAACCGAGACCTCCCTCTCTGGCAGTTAATCCGGGCCAGTACCGCCGCCCCTACCTTTTTTCCCCCTCAGACGATTTCCATCAACAATCAAAGCTATGACTTTATTGATGGGGGGATGAGTATGTTTAATAATCCCACCTTTCAACTATTTTTAGAAGCCACAAAAGCCCAATATGGGATTGGTTGGGAAACGGGACAGGATAAGCTGTTATTGGTGTCTGTTGGCACAGGATTTTCCTCGAATGTCATTCCTCCAGGACGCGCTAAACAGTATCACCTGATTGATTGGGCTAAATACGCCATTAGTACCTTAATGGAAGATGCCAACGTTCAACAGAACTTTCTCATGAGTTTGATTGGAAATAGTCCCGAGGAACTGCGATCGCAGATGTCCCGAGAACTGGCCAGTCTCTCAATTCCTACCTTTAAAGAGTTACCGGAACTGGCCTCGGCGGCCTGGGTGGGTTTAGACCGCGATCGCAGTTCCTATTTATCCAATTTACTCAGCTATCATCGCTACACTGTCGTCTTCAGTCACAACCGCTTTGCTGAACTGGGCCTCTCCCACATCGATCCCAAGAAAGTCGCCGCGATGGATTGCGTGGATGAAATTCCAGCATTATTAGAAATTGGTACTGCGATCGCCCAGGAACAAGTCCGCGCCGAAGATTTTGATAAATTTCTCCACGCTGATCATGAATAGTGGCTTTTCCCGCCTCTTACCTTTTGTCATCCCCTATTGGGAGGGGTTAGGGGTGGGTTATGCCTTTTGCCTTTGGGTCTTCTGGATCTACGGTGAAATTTGTTGCAGGGTATACAAAATTGTAGGGGCGAAAAATCCCCTCCTGGGAGGGGTAGGGGTGGGTTATGCCCCTACATCAACGGGTGTAATCTGCCATAAATTTTCCTTATCACCTTAAACCCACAAGACCCTTGCCCTCTTGCCTTTTTTTCTAATTCTTCCATGTTTTTTAGTGTTATTATTCCCACCTATAATCGCCTACCCATTTTGCAGAAATGTCTCCAAGGATTAGCCCAACAACAGATAGCTAAACCCGTAGAAGGATACGAGGTAATTGTTATCGATGATGGGTCAAATGACGGAACTTGGGACTGGTTAACCCGCTATCAACAACAAATGCCACAACTGCGTTGTTTTCGGCAACAGAATGCAGGTCCTGCCGCCGCTCGTAATTTAGGATTAGACGAGGCTAAAGGAGATACTATTGTCTTTATCGATAGTGACTTAGTGGTCACAGATAGCTTTTTACAGGCTCATAGCAACGCCCTAACAGGTGGATTTGCTAAACTCGGACATCAGCGCCTCTTTACCTATGGCGCGGTAATTAACACCTGTAATTTCGAGAATCCTACCGCTGAACCCTATAAAGTGACGGACTTTTCAGCCGCCTATTTCGCCACAGGCAATGTTGCCATTCCTCGCCATCTATTGGATAAAGTTGGTCACTTTGACACCCGGTTTAAACAGTATGGTTGGGAAGATTTAGAGTTGGGAGTCCGGTTGAAAAAAATTGGTGTCAAACTGATTAAATGTCCCGAAGCCGTGGGCTATCATTGGAATCCTGCTTTTTCCCTAGAGCGATTACCGGCCTTAATTGAGCGGGAACGACAACGGGCCAAAACGGGAGTTTTGTTTTACCAAAAACATCCCACCTGGGAGGTGCGTTTCATGATTCAGATGACCCCCGCCCATCGCGCTCTTTGGGGACTGTTATCCTGGGGAGGGTATTGGAACGAACAGCGTCTGTCGGGATTGTTGCAATGGCTGATTGAGCGAGGGCGATCGCAACTGGCTCTCGAAATTGCTCGAATTTTCCTAAATTGGTATCATGTTCAGGCTGTACGGGATGCCTACCGACAGCAACACCCGCAAACCGCCTAGTTACCCTAACCCTTAATCCTAAACCCTTATGACCTCTTCGGTGCGATCGCAGCAACATCCCCTGATTCAAAAGCTCGCCGATGCAATTGAGTCCACATGGAAAACCCACCTCGACCTTGAACCCTACCATCTCCCCGAAGATTTAGGCTATGTGGAAGGCCGACTCGAAGGGGAAAAGCTCGTCATTGAAAATAGCTGTTACCAGTCCCGAGAATTTCGTAAGATGCACCTGGAACTGGCTAAAGTGGGCAAGAACCTAGACATTCTCCATTGTGTCATGTTTCCCCATCCCACCTATGCGCTGCCCATGTTTGGCACCGATTTAGTGGGGGGACGAGGACAAATTAGTGCGGCGATCGTGGATTTATCACCCACTACAGAGACTCTAAACCTCTCGCAAGACTATCGCCAAGACTTAGAAGCATTACCGCCATTAAACTTCTCTCAAGTGCGAGATTTACCCGACTGGGGCGATATTTTTTCCGACTTCTGCCTCTTCATTCGTCCCGGCGATGAAACCGAAGAAGAGCAGTTTTTACAACGGGTGACGGACTATCTGAAAGTTCACTGTCAACGGGCCACCGCCAGCGAGCCGGTTAGCGGTGCGGCGGCGGCTCAAGTGCGGGCGGGACAGTTGTATTACTGTAACAAACAACGGCAAAATGATAAGACGCGGCGGGTATTGGAAAAAGCCTTTGGCTCCGATTGGGCAGAACGCTATATGACCTCAGTTCTCTTTGATTTACCGCCTGAAGCCTAGTTGCCCCGGTGGAGTTTGATTGGCTCATTTTAGCGAAGCCAAACCTAAAAAGTTTCCGGATCGCGAGGATGCTCTCAGGTAATCAGAAGTAGCAGTATCAATCAAAGGGCTACTTTCGATGAGCATCTATAAAACTCTTTTCCTGTCTAGCCTCCTGTTAATGGGCTTTGCGGTCAACGTTCAAGCCGAACGGGTATCCTCAGACCCCAACTATGACAGCCTAAGTCAAGTTTTCTCGGCCGATAGCAGTAATGCGGATACCGTTCCCCATCGTGGTAGCGGTCGTTAAAACGCAATTCTCATCAAAGGCTAGGTCGTTAATAGGTATCCGTATTGAAGCACCTGTGCTTTAATGCGGATGTTTTTTTTGGCAACTATGCTGGCTCGGTGATTGTCCTGAATTTGCCCCCAGCCATTCCCGATCGCCCGTATCCTCCGCTACAGTACAAAGAGATTGTTTAATATCCTCCGATAAAATTCTTCTCTATGACTGCAACAGCGGCTTCTTCTTCCTCTCGGGCGCGATCGCCCCAAGTCTCGCCCCCAGTCTATGATGCCATTATCATCGGCTCGGGCATTGGCGGCCTCGTCACCGCCAGCCAACTGGCGAGCAAAGGGGCCAAAGTCCTCGTCCTTGAACGCTATCTCATCCCCGGTGGTAGTGCGGGCTACTTTGAACGCTCAGGCTATCGCTTTGACGTCGGGGCCTCGATGATTTTTGGCTTCGGTGAGCAAGGGACCACTAACCTGCTGACACGGGCCTTAGAGGCGGTGAAGATGAACCTCGACACCATCGCCGATTCCGTCCAAATTCACTACCACCTCCCGAACCAGCTTGACCTGAAAGTTCATCGCAATTACGAAGGCTTTATCAGTGAACTCAGTGCTAAGTTCCCCCATGAACGTCAAGGAATCCGCCGCTTTTATGATGAATGTTGGCGGATTTTCAACTGTCTAAACAGCATGGAGTTGCTGTCCCTTGAAGAACCTCGCTATCTAACGCGAGTCTTTTTTCAGCATCCTTTGGCCTGTCTTGGCCTCGTCAAATACCTGCCCCAAAATGTTGGCGATATTGCCCGTCGCCATATTCAAGACCCAGAACTGCTGAAGTTTATTGATATTGAATGCTATTGCTGGTCCGTGGTTCCGGCAGATCTCACCCCGGCCATCAATGGCGGTATGGTCTTTAGCGATCGCCATTATGGCGGCATCAACTACCCCAAAGGCGGCGTGGGAACCATTGCCCAGGCCCTGGCAGACGGCATCGAAAACGCCGGGGGGGACATCCGCTACAAAGCCCGCGTCACAGAAATCGTCATGGAGGGCAAACGAGCGGTTGGGGTGCAACTGGCCTCAGGAGAAACCCTCTATGGCCGACGTATTGTCTCTAACGCCACGCGCTGGGATACCTTCGAGAAACTGCTGCCGGCTGAGAAGATGCCCGCCTCAGAACGTCGCTGGCAGACGCGATATCGTAAATCACCGGGATTCTTGAGTTTACATATGGGGGTCGCCGCTGAGGTGCTGCCACCGGCTACGGAATGCCATCATATTATCCTCGATGATTGGCAACAGATGGAGGCCGCTCAGGGAACCCTGTTTGTCTCGATTCCCACCCTTCTCGATCCCAGTCTCGCTCCTGAGGGCTATCACATTATCCATGCCTTTACCCCGGATTGGCTGGAGTCGTGGCAACATTTGCCCCCGGATGAGTATGAACAGCGTAAGGAAGCCGCCGCCTGGGAGATCGTCGATCGCCTCGAAGCCATTTTCCCGGGGTTAGATGCGGGATTGGACTATCTGGAGGTGGGAACCCCTCGCACTCATCGCCGCTTCCTGGGACGAGATGAGGGGACTTATGGCCCGATTCCCCGCCGCAAATTACCGGGCCTACTGACGATGCCTTTTAACCGCACCGCTGTACCGGGATTGTACTGTGTTGGGGATAGTACCTTTCCCGGTCAAGGTCTCAATGCTGTGGCCTTTTCCGGTTTTGCTTGTGCGCACCGAATTGCGGTGGATTTAGGACTGTAGGGAAACATCACACGGCCGGTTAGTCTATCTGGAGAAGGGGGCGATCGCCCCCTTTTTTCTGCCAGGATATGGAGGGTCACGATCATCAATGTCGCCGGGATCACCTCCCCGAGAGGCTTGGCTCGTGATGGCTGTATGATCCTGTATTAACACTTGCGTTTAAGGAAATCCTTATTGATGATATATTTCCATCGATTCACTCAAATTGGCTTAGGATTGACGGCCACCCTTGTTCTCGGCTTGGGTTCCTGTCGCCCTCCCGAAACCGCTGATTCTTCAACTTCAGAGTCGCCACCGAGGGCTGAAGATTCGATGAACTCGCCGATGAGTCCTGATGATCCCATGGCCCCTCAACCGGGATCGGGGATGGATCGCCCCGGAATGAATGGCCAGGGAATGCCGATGAATGGAATGTATCTTGGCCCCAATGATGAGCAATTTGAACTGCGGTTTCTCGATGCGATGATTCTCCATCATCAGGGGGCCGTGGAGATGGCAGAGGATAGTTTGGAGAAGTCGCAACGGGAGGACATTCGCCAACTCTCTCAAGAGATTATTGAGACTCAGAGGGATGACATCGCTCAGATGCAAGCCTGGCGATCGCAGTGGTATGCGGATGCCCCAGAAGCCCCGCAGATGTATGATGCTCAAATGTCTCAGACGGTGGAAATGAATGATGGCATGATGTCGATGCTGAAGATGGAAATGGATCTCGGTGCGGCGGATGAGGACTATGATCAGCGCTATATGAATGCCATGATTGCTCACCATGAAGGAGCGTTGGATATGGCTCGTCAGGTGTTGGAAAACAGCGATCGCCCGGAAGTCGAAGCGTTCGCCAATGATCTCATTGAAACGCAAATGGCTGAGGTTCAGGAGATGCTGGCTCTACAGGAGAGCGGCTATGGGGATCAATAGTTGAGTGTTGATTGGTTTGGGGAGGGGTGAATGTGATCCTGTTTTGGTCTGCGCTCGATAGTCTGGGTCTTGATTGACCCATGAACGGTCAACTGTTCACGAGGTAGGATTTAGCCGAGGCGATACATCCAGCCATCTCGGCTACAAATATAAACTGACCCCTCCCAGACAACGGGAGTCGATTCAAAGGCTCCTCCTGAGTTAAAGTGATCGAGCTTTTCGAGGCGGATGCGGTAGAACTGGCCGCGTCCTCCGGGCAGGGCTAAGGGGTCATTGGCGGAGGCTAAACTGTAGTTGAGTTGAAAGAGATAAACGCCGTTGTATCCGGCGGAAATGAGGCGATTTCCGTCGGTAAAAATAGGGGTGGAAATCGACGGCCCCACGGGTTCCTTGGCGATGATCATTGGGGTATGATATTGCCGTTGTTGGAACGGGCCGGGGACGGTTTCGCCCGTGACTTGGGTTTGACTGCCGAGGTAGAGATAGCCGTCAATGGCATTGGTGGCAAACAGGGGCGGGGTGTCGGGGGCGCGATACTCGTCGTTGAGGGCGACGGAGCCGGTGATCCCGCCCTGCCAGTCGGCAAAGGGGATGTTTCGGGTGGGGAGAAACCAGTCGACACAGTCGGGATCGGGTTGGCTGGGATCGAGTTTGTAAACGCCTCCTTGGCCGGGGATATGTTCGCGATCTAGGGTGCTAAATAGTTTGCCATCTTGGGCGATGCTAATGGTTCCGTTGAGATCGCCGCCGGAGCGGAATCGCCAGACGATGGTTCGCTGGTTGATGTCGATGCCGTAAATGCGTCCACCGCCTGAGGCCAGGTAGAGGCGATCGCCCCAGCGGGCGGGGGAGGATTCGGCGACGAGGTTCCCTCGATAGAGGGCGATATCTTCGGCTTCGTAGAGTTGCAGTTCTTTGTCAATGTCGGGGGCAAAAAAGCTATGATCGGGGCGACGACTCGCGATGCGACTATTGATAAAATAACCGATGGAGTTTTCACCGGCGTTAAAGAGGGTTTGCTGGCCGAGATAGATGGCTGAACTGTCATTATCGCGACTGTAACTGTCGGTTTTACGAATGTTTAAACGCCAGAGTTCTTGTCCGGTACGGAAGGAAATGGCCCGGAAGCTGGGAACGACGGCAGATGAAAGGGATTTATTGACGCCAAGGCGGCTCCCTTGCAGGATGACGATTCGATTGTCGTCGCTGGCGGTTTCGTCGCGGTAAAGGGTGGCGGTTCCTTTGAGAATGTCGTCAAATTGGTAACTCCAGACCTCCTCTTGGGTTTCTAGGTCGATTTTTCGCAGTTGCTGGTTGTAGGCTCCGATGATGAGATAGAGGCGGCCGCGATCGCGTACGAGGGTGGGTTGTCCGGTCCAGCCGGCCCCACTCCAGCTATAAGCGGTGCCACCGACGCGGCTGATGCTGCTGCCGAGGTAGAATCGATCCTGGAGTGTTAAGGCGGCGGGGGTTCCTCGGCCATAGTAGCGCCGTTGGTCGTTGCCGAGATAGGTGGGAACCAGGAGTTGGGTTTCGTCAGGCTCAAGTTGGGGAGATTGGTTGAGAATTTGGTTGATTTGGCGCGTTAGGCTATCTGAGAGGGAGCTGGGGGTGACTAGGGGGGGCGTTTTTGAGGATTGGGAGGAACGCAGTTGAGCGGGTAGCCAGGCTGCAAGTCCGAGAAAAACGGTGTATCGTGTGAGTTGTCGTCGGGTTAGAGCCATCCGTTGGGTTACGAGTCGGGGACAGGGGGTGTGGGTCGTGCCACTCAGGGGCGATCGCCTTGATTGCCAAGGGCGATCGCAACCGTTAAGATCAGGCTATCAATTCCCAATTATCAGGGCGATCTGCCATTTACCTAAAATTCCCCAACTGTGGGTTTGCTAGAGAACCAAAGATGTTCAACGCCACTGAAATTTTAATTCAAGCATTCGTCGAAGAATTACGGGAAGGCTATCATCGAACCTATGGCGGTTATAAGCCTGATTATGCGGATATTATCGCCTGGGCTGGGGGCATGGCCTTGGAAAATATTGCCAACAGCGATGCTCTTTACCACACGGTAGAACATACCATTGGTGTGGCTCTGGTCGGACAGGAAATTCTCCGAGGCAAACATATCCGCGAGGGAGGAATCACCTGTGAAGATTGGTTACATTTTATTTTATCGTTGGTCTGTAGTGATATTGGCTATGTGAAAGGCGTCTGTCGCCGGGACAGCTTGGAAGCACATCGGTTTGATTCGGGAACGGGGGAGTTGATTCAACTTGATGCTGGGGCGACGGATGCGAGTTTAGCGCCTTATCATGTCGATCGCAGTCAATTGTTTGTCAAGGAGCGCTTTTATGGTCATAAGCTCATTGAAGCGCAAGAAATTCGAGATAATATTGAGTTGACTCGTGTTCTGTCTCCTGAACATCCTGGTTATGAGGATACGTCGGGTTTTCGGGGCTTGACTCGGGCGGCGGATTTGATTGGTCAGTTAAGTGATCCGCGTTATCTCAATAAGTTGGGGGCGCTTTATTATGAGTATGAGGAAGTCAGTTATAATGATAAGTTTGGCTATCGTCATGCGGGGGATTTACGTCAAAGTCATTCTCAACAGTATTGGTCGTTAATTTATCCGGCGATTGAACCGGCGTTGGAGTATTTAGGACTGACGCAGGAAGGAAAGCAAATTGTGGCTAATGTTTATGCGAATGTGTTTGTGGTTGAACATGATAATACTCGCACAACAATGTCCACTCAGTTGGAGCGATCCTAGGGACGTCCTGGGTTTTAGTGGGAGGAGAGGGGTAGGGCGATCGTAAATAGAGAGCCTTCATCTAAGCGACTTTCAACTCTGACTGTTCCGCTATGAATGTGGATGATTTGCTCAACAATTGCTAAGCCTAAGCCAAATCCTCCTGAGGCTTTGGAGCGTTTTAAGTCCGCACAATAAAACCGTTCAAAAACATGGGGTAATGCGGCTTCAGCAATGCCAATTCCGGTATCTTTGACTTGAATGAGGGCGGATTCTGTTTGCAAGAGGCATAGTTCGATTAACCCGCCTGGGGGGGTATAGCGAACGGCGTTACTCAAAAGGTTAGTCACGGCTTGTCGCAGTAAGTTTTCGTCTCCTTCGACTGAGATATGATGCTTGGGAATATGGGCCTTAAACTCTAATTCTTTGTCACGACAATGACTTGTCCAGTCCGTCGCTAACTCTGACATGAGTTGGCTTAAATTAATTGGTTTTCGCTTTTCCGGGGCTAAGAGTCCTTCATGTCTAGCTAAAAACAAGAGTTCCCCAATTAATTCACTCATTTGTTTGGTTGTTTTAATGACTTTTTCCAGCCGATCTCTGGTTCCTTCTGGACTGTTTTCTAATCGTTTTAACGCCATTAACGCAATTTGAGTGTTACTCAAAACGACGGCTAAGGGTGCGCGTAACTCGTGAGACGCATTGGCTGTAAATCGTTGTAACTGGTTACAGACGGATTCGAGACGTTGGTTGGTTTCTTTGAGATTTTGTTGTCGGTTCGCCAGTTCTTGTTCGAGTTCGTAAAATAAATGAATGGCACTCCAAGAGGCTAAGGTTGCAATGGTTGCGGCTATAATTAGGAATATAAATGTTAGTTGTTGATGGCGATCGCGATGTTGCATCCGTTCAATGAGCAGGGTTTCTTCTTCATCGGCAAAGCGTTCAATGGCGTCACGGGTTGTTACAATATCGTCTTGTCCTTCTTTGAGCCAGTTATACAACGACTCAATGGGAACCAAAATATCATTGGCTCCCTGGATTCGCGTCAGGTCTTCTTGCAGTGTTAGCTTATGCTCAAAGATATCTAAAACGTCGTTGACTTTATGGCGAATGGCTTGGATTCTTAAGGTTTGTTCGGGATTATCATCGACTAAGTCTTCTAAGGTATCGATAGAGTTGGGAATGGTTAACTTGGCTTGTTCATAACGCCTTAAAAACTCGTTTTGTCGCGTTAGTCCATAGCCTCGCATTCCCGTTTCGGCGTCGATTAGTGCATTTAACAGATATTTACTTTCAAGACGGACGGTTTGGGTATGCTGCACCCAGGCTTCGTCTTCGATGAGATTAAATTTAAGCCAGGCTAAGACCGAGAGGGTCACAAATAAGCAACTAATGGGAATTGAGACAATTAGGGTTCCTCGGACTCGTAGCGGGAGACGGATCCAACGGTTTTGAAGGCTGTTAATTAGGGGAAGCATTGGGGTTATGTGGGGGGATTTAGTTCTTGGGGTTCAAAGCGATATCCCATTCCATAGATGGTTTGAATCCAAGGGTCGATCGCCAGTTGTCGTAGGGTTTGACGTAGCCGTTTGATACGAGAGACGACGGCGTTACTTTCGGGTTCTTCTCCCCATTCCCAGAGTGCTTGTTCGATTTGCTGATGGCTGAGAACTTGCTGGGGATGACGCATGAGATATTCTAAGAGTTGGAAGTCTCGGGTTTTTAGGGAAAGGTCTTGATTTTTCCAGGTGAGGGTCATGGTGTCGAGGGATAAGGAGAGGCCAGATACTTCTAGGCGATCGCCACTCCAGAGTGGCGATCGCCGCCGTAAGGCTCGAACTCTAGCCAGTAATTCTTCGAGGTCGATGGGTTTGACTAAATAATCATCGGCTCCTCCGTCGAGTCCCATGACTTTATCGGCGGTGGTATCTTTGGCGGTTAAAATCAAGACGGGAGCGGTTTTTCCCAGTTTTCGATACTGTTTACAAATGTCGATTCCATCTTGTCCCGGTAGCATCCAATCTAAGATCAATAAGTCATAGTCGGTTTCTTCAATCAGCCATTGAGCGGTGGTTCCGTCTTCGACCGCGTCAACAATATGTCCGCTCTCTTTTAGGATGAATTGGATCGGTTCTCGTTGCTCAAAGTCATCTTCTACTAACAAAATTCGCATGGTTTTAATTTTATGCTAACTAAGAATTTATGATGATTTATTTAACCCCGAAATTCTTGACAAAACCCTAAAGGTTTAGGTATAATATTGTGGTTTTTTTGGGTTTACAGGTGAGTCTTTCGGGGAGGTTGATTCAAACCTATTCAATTAACATTGCTATCACCTTAGAGATCTGGGTTGGGACGGGGAAAGTTGGGGTTGCGACGTCCGCCAGACCAGGGAGGCGGCCCTGAGGCGGGACGAATGTTCAGGACGTCTCCGTTACTACGAGTAATCTGAAAAGCATCAAATTCATAGTCACTATAGTCACCGATGACGGTGACTTGTTCTCCTTCTTCTAAGTTTAGTTGATGCCAGCGTTGAGGACCAGCATCGACAATGATTTGTCCGGTTCCATCGTCGAGAATAAAGTCGTTACCCACGACGCTGCGGATGGTTCCTGAAATGCTGATACCACGGGTTCGGGTTAGGGAGTTGATGGGGATTTGGGCTAGACTGGCTGGTGTGATGCTGGCCAGTAAAGCGGATGTCGCCAAAATTGTTAGGCTAATTCGCATAATTTGGTTTATAAAATGGCCTGGATTTAGGTTAGTCTGAAATGATGACGAGAATATGACAAGGTTTAAAGTGGGTTGTATTTTCTGTTTTTTGTGGGTCTTCTGGATCTACGGTGAAATTTGTTGCAGGGCATACAAAATTGTAGGGGCGAAAAATCCCCTCCTGGGAGGGGTAGGGGTGGGTTATTCTCCTACATCAACGGGTGTAATCTGCCATAAATTTTCCTTATTACCCTAAACCCAGAAGACCCTTTTTTGTATTAAAATTATGCTATAATTAGTTAGGGCTAAAAACTCTTGTACTCATGAGTAACATCTTACCGATTGGCTCGATATTACCCGTTGATGCGCAAGGATATTTAGTGCGTTGGGTGAGTTTGGAAAAGATTGTTGAACCCTGGCGATCGCTCGTTGATGATGTGGCGGCGGCCTATGTGATGGCTTGGCCAAATCGGGTTATGGGGGTGTATATTCGCGGTTCGGTGGCGGCGGGACAAGCCATTTTTAAGATATCTGATGTTGATAGTTTGGCGGTGGTGTCTGGGGATTGTCGAGCCTGCGATCGCCGCTGGTTCAAGAAACTTAATCAACAGATGTCTCGTTATTATCCCTTTTGTCGTGGTATCGTGATGGAACGAGATCAGTGTTTTACACGAGATTTCCATCCCTGTTATGAACGGTTTAGCCATTATTATTCAACCCAATAATTATCGATGTGGCAAGCCTTGACTTGGGCCATTAACCCGATTGACTCTCTTGAGAGGATTATGGGTATTCAGGATGTATGGTGTGATTTGTTTCATTCGATACAAAATTGTAGGGGAACCCACCCCTAACCCGTTCCAGGAGGGGATTTTTCGCCGCTACAGTACCGGATATAATCCGCCATAACTTTTGCTTATAACCCTGAACCCAAAAGACCCATAATAATAGCTTTCCGAGTCCAGTATTGGTCAATAAAGTCTGACGGGGAGATGGGATGAAGCAGATTAGCAAAGGTTCTTATGGGAGTGGAATGGAAACAAAATGAAGCCGGTTGTTGGGTTTGGGAGAGGCTGAAGACTGTACGGCGTGACTGGCGGCGGATGCACTGAGGAACGCGAATGAAGCTAAGATTGCAATTTTGAATGAGGGTTTCATCGGGGTTAATTTCTGAGTAATCTGATTGTCATGGTTGCGATCGAGTCAGGGGAATGACTGACCCTGCACTCGTCTAGCTTAATCCTAGGTTAGAGGATCAATATGACCAAATGATGACTATCGATTAGCTGTCCGTCGTTGGTTTGGCTGTCGTCAGGGGAATAAAGATGTGGACATGAGTCCCTTCTCCTGATACAGAGTCTATCGTAATGTCACCTTGATGACGATGGAGGATTTGGTAGCTAATTGCTAATCCCAGTCCCGTTCCCTGACCCACAGCTTTGGTGGTAAAAAATGGGTTGAAAATCTTATCTTTTATGGTTTCATCAATACCAACTCCGGTATCTTTGACATCAATAGTAACACCACTGGGTTTCGATTCTTCGCAATCAGAATAATCAGTTGCAATGGTTATAGTTCCAAGTTCTTGTGATTCTTTGATAGCATCGACAGCGTTGCTGAGTACATTCATAAAAACTTGATTGATTTCACCCGCAAAACATTCAATTTTTGGTAAATCTCCATAGTGTTTTTCGATTGTAATGTCGCTGAGTTTATGTCCAAGAATCAGTAAGGAATCTTCAATACCTTGATGAATATCAATTGTTTTTTGGTCGGATTCATCTAGGCGAGAAAAACTCCGCAGGGATTTGACAATATCCCGGATTCGCTCACTTCCATTGTGCATCGAGATAAAGAGTTTATCGGAGTCTTCTTCAATAAACTCTAAGTCAAGCTCTTCTAGGCGATCGCGTACTGTTGTGGGCAAATCTTCCTGACTCAATAACTCTTTCAAGGATTCTAATAGTTCATCCTGGCTCTCTTTAAGGTGAAACAAGTTTCCATGAATAAAACTAATAGGATTATTGATTTCATGCGCAATCCCTGCAACCATTTGCCCCAAACTCGACATTTTTTCACTATGAATTAAGCTAGATTGGGTTTGTTTGAGCTTATCTAAGGTCGTTGAAAGCTCTTTGGCTTGCTTGTTGGATAATTTAGCACTTTCGAGGAGTCGTAGTTCACGATTTTTGAGCTCGTTATCAAGGTTAAAGAATAAGTAAAGTGCTAAAAAACCACTTAAAATCCCCACACTCGCCTCGATAAAAATCGCTATCTCAATAAAGTCTTCTCGCTCTTTTGAGTCCAGTTGTCGTTGTTCAAGTAATCGTTCTTCTTCTCTAACAAAAACGGCAATTTCTGCTCGGGCCTCATCCATTAGATGCTTTCCACGAACCATTCGACGAATTTCTGAGGTTTCTAAGACTTCCTCGGTTTGACTATCGATTTGATAGAGTTTGTCTCTAAAAAAGTTGATTGTTTCCCGTGCGACTTCTTGGATAATACGAACTTGAGCCAGTTGTCGTTCATTGTCTTCGACTAAAGTTTCCATGTTATACAGGGTTTGTGGAATTTCGAAAATCACCTGTTGATAGGGTTCTAAAAACTGAAGTTGACGGGTGATTTCATAGCCACGAATCCCGGTTTCGGCATTTAAAAGCTGTATCAAAAGCTGATTGGCTTCATAGCGGACTTGCTGAGTATGCTCAACATATTCTTGAGCATCAACGGCGGTGTCTTTGATCCAGCTAAAGGCAATGAGCGTAATAATTAAACAGGTTATGGGTATGCCAATAATCAGGGTTCCTCTTTGACGAAATGATAGATTGTTCCAGTAAGAAAAGAGATTTGTCAATTGAAGTTGTAACATGGTAAACATATTTACTGAGGTCAACCAAGCTGGTTATTCTAGGATTGGATGACGGGAAATCGAACCCTGATGATGTGATAAATATGTGCTGACTGAGGTTTTAAGTTTGGTTTTAGCTGGTCTGTTAGCAGCCTAAAATGTGGACTAGGTATGATGTCAAGACTCGATGGGAATATGCTGCTATTTGCCAAGATTTGCCGAGATTGAAAGAGGTTGAACATTAAAAGCAGTGGGAGGCGGAAATATTAGCCGTATGGGTTTGTAGGCTTTGCAGGAACTGTTCTAATTGCTGGATTTGAGCGAGGTTGAGGCGGTAATAGATCCAGCGGCCATCCTGTCGAGGATGCACCAGTTGCGCATCTTTTAAGACTTTGAGATGAAAGGAGAGTTTGGACTGGGGGGTATCGAGGCGATCGCATAAGTCACAGACGCAGAGTTCGCGATCGCACAACTGTTCAATAATTTGTAAGCGCAAGGGATCACTCAAGGCCCGAAATCCTAAGATGAGCTGATCCGATGACTTTGCCAGTGACGACTTCATGGAAATACCGTTAGAATAAACAGGACTAACTCAATTCTATACTAATTTTAAAACGTCGTCAGATGATGGAGACCCGTTTCAGGATTTAAGGATGATTGACTACATTGAAAAGGTGGCGACAGCCTGGTTTGTGGGTTTTTTCCCTCTGGCAGAAATCTACGTCGCGGTTCCCTTGGCCATGGCCCTTGGTTTGGATTCTCTGTCGTCAGTTCTCTGGCCAGTGTTCGGCAATTTTTCCCCGGTGTTGCTCATCGAATTTCTCTATGAGCAATTGCTTCGTTTCCCTCGCATCCGTAAGGGGTTCAAGCGTCTGCGATCAGAGCGAGTCATCCGCTATCTCGACCGTTGGGGAGGCTGGTTCGTGTTTATTATGACACCTTGGACGGGGGTTTGGGCCATGGCTATCACCCTTAAATTTTTGGGTATGAAACGCCGGCCACTACTCGTCACCACATTTATCAGTATCTTCGTCTATGCGGTTGTCCTTCTTGTCTTAGTCGACGTCGGAGTCGACGTGTTTACCTAGAGAGATCGTCAGGCTGATAGATCGTTGAGTCGGGGTTGACAACTTGACAACTTGACCTGTATTATAAGCATGGTGGAAAAGGTGCGCCCAAAAAAAAGGGTTAAATCATCCCGTGAGTTCTTCCGTTGAGCCTAACTCCGCGTCTGAGACATCGCCACATCCCCTCGTCACGGTTTGCATTCCCACCTATAATGGTGAGAAATTTTTAAGCGAGGCTTTAGCCAGTGTATCTGAGCAAACCTATCCTAACTTAGAAATTCTCCTATCCGACGACAGTTCTGAGGATGGAACCCTAGACCAATTAAAAGCCTTTGCGGCCACATCTCCTCATCCCTGTCGCATTTACCACAACCCCCAGCGGGGAATGGTGAACAATTGGAATTTTTGCATCCAACAGGCCAGGGGAATGTATCTCAAATTCCTCTTTCAAGACGATCGCCTAGACCCTGATTGTATTCGCAAACTGGTCAACTTGGCGCAAACCGATGCTGATTTAGGCTTGGTGTTTTGTGCGCGTCGGCTTGAGTTATGGGATTCGTCTCCTGAAAGTCTCCCCAAAACTCCTATTTTGCAAATTCTTTGGACATACTGTCGGGAGATTCATCGTGGCTGGAGTCAGTTACAGGCTTGCCAACGGGGAACAACGCTCTTAGCCGATTCCCAATTGTGGAGGTTTCCCCTCAACAAAATTGGTGAACCGACGGCGGTGTTGTTGCGTAAATCAGCGGTGGAGGCGGTGGGAGGGTTTGATGCAGATTTATCGCAGTTGGTGGATGTGGAATTGTGGTGGCGGTTGTTGGCGACGGCTTCCGTGGGATTTGTTGAGGAACCCCTGGCGGTGTTTCGTCTCCATCCTGGACAACAAACGGTGAAAAATGCGGCGGAGGGGAGGTTTGATGAAGGGCGATTCTTGCTCAAGATTGCCCAAAATCCCATCTTTGCTGAGGAAATTCGACAACAAGCCACATGGCATTGGTTGCAACGGGAAGATTGGCGATGTCGGGATTGGCGATCGCATCTGCAAGAGATTCCCCCTTCGTTGTGGCCTCATTGGTTGCAACAGATGTTATCGCAAACGCCCCAATGGCGCGATCGCGGCGACGCCAAAACCTACACTCAGGGACTGATGGCTATCTCCGACTATCTCCTGTCCCGAATTCAAGACCAGCCGCAACAATGGCTAGAGGCGGCGAAGGTCTATTCCTTGCAGGTGAGTCTGTCGCCTACCTATTATTGTGACCTGCCTTTAGACGAACTCCTACAGCAGCGGCGGCAAATCTTACAATTCTTTCTCCAATCCCAGGGATACCGTCTCGATTGGCAGTTTTCCCCGCAAAACTCCGGAAAAATGGGAGTTTATCTGGACACCTATCCCAGCCATCTCCCGGAAACCGGCAAAACCCTCTATTCGCCACAACCACCGCCGAAATTCTGGACTGGCGGGGATTGGATTCAGTTACCGGCGGACTTACGGGGACAAATCCAACGGCTGCGAGAGGAAAATTTAGACGAGTTGCAATTCTGGGGAGACTCAGTGGGCGACATTGGGGCGATCGCCTTCTTGGAGTTACATCAGTTAGCCCGCTCTCAGAGGACGTTTGGGGACTTACCGCTGTGGGAAACCTCTGACGAAACGGCTTTTTTGCATATAAGTCTGACCCCTAGCATTTACCCTACCACGACTGCCCATTTAGGTCAAGCCCCAGACCGAGAAATTTTAGACGTTAAGCAACGACTGGATCTCGCCTCAGCAACCGTCATTTTTGTCAGTGTCGTTTCTCCCGATGATTTAACCGTTGAATTGCGAGAAACTTGGGCGAGTATCATCCAATCTTGTCCTCAATCTTTGTTCGTTCTCTTGTTATCGCAAAACGATGAACAGTCGAGGCTGGGGATTTCTAGCCGCGATCGCCTCACCGAAACCTGGGCAAAATTCGACCTTTCTCGTCAACAGTTAATTATCCTGAATCCCGTGGATTGGCAACAGCAACCGCTTTGGTGGGATATGGGAGATATCTATTTAGATACATTTCCCGTCAACTCGCCGCAACTTGTCGAGATGGCCCTGAACAAAAATCAGGTTCCTGTCTTGTATTCCGGCAAAACTCGGCGATCGCAAATGAGCGTGAAACGCTTTTCCGGGACCATTCCCCCAGACGCGATCGCCCACCAAGACTCAGACTACATCCAACTCGCTCAAAAATTGGCAACCGATCTAGAATTTCGTCAAGAGATTTTAAGAAAACTTAAACTTGCCCAAAATCCCCGTCAGCCCTCCCGAGATTCCTTGTGCTAGAATCTGCCCTAACGCCTCTCACCCCTGGATTCAGCCATGTCTCCCAAAATTTCCCTCATCCTTAATAGTTACAATCCCTCCCACTATCTCAAAGCGGCCATCGAGAGTGTTTTGCAACAAACCTACCCCGATTTTGAACTCTTAATTTGGGATGACGGGTCCAGCGACGATTCCTTGGACATCGCGCGATCGCTCGCCGCCAACGATGAACGAGTGCGCGTCATCGCCGCCTCTCACCGAGGTCGGGGAGAAGCCCTCAAAGCCGCAATTTCGGCCACAACCGGGGATTATCTCGGCTGGATTGACCGTGACGATGTGTTAACGGCCAACGCCTTGCAACGAACCGCCGCCATCCTCGATGAAAACCCCCAAGTGGGGATGGTTTACAGCGACTATCTCGACATCGATAGTCAGGGAACCCCGCTCGGTTTAGGCTATCGCTGTCGTATTCCCTACAGCCGCGATCGCCTCCTCACCGACTTTATCACCTTTCACTTCCGCCTTATCCGCCGAGACATCTACAACCAAGCCGGAGGAATCGACCCCGCCTTCGAATACGCCGAAGACTACGATCTCTGTTTACGGATATCAGAACTCACCGAGATCTACCATCTTCGTGAACCCCTCTATCACTACCGCCACCATCCAGACAACGCCTCTCGGTCCCAAGCCAGTTTACAACAGGCGCGATCGCAATGTGCCATCAACAACGCCCTCCGTCGTCGCGGCCTACAAGATACCCTACAACTGCAAGTCCAAGAAGGACGATTTATCCTCAAACCTCGCCCCACCGCCTCTCGCAGCCGTGTCGCCGCCGTACTCGCCTCCCTTTCCCTTCCCCTAATTCCCCTCAACGCCACCGCCACCCCCACCCCCAGCGAATCCGGAAAAGCCATCATCCAAACCGCCAGTCAGGGCGTTTCCCAAGCTAACCCCCCCAGCGTTGACGCCGCAAAAGACGACATCCAGCCGCAACCCGACATCCAGCCGCAACAGACTCAACCCGACTGGGAACTGTTGAAACAAGACGAACCCCCCATTCCCCCCCTTCACCGCCACGAACAAGTTGGCGAAGGCTATGGTTACAGCGAACCCGCCGCCGGCTATGGCTATCAACAACGAAATGGTCCTCCCACACCGCCTCCAGTTCGTCCATTTATCCGTCCCCGTTCCAAAATGATTCGCCCACAACTGACTCCTGACGGTAATATCAGTTTTGAGCGTTCCGTTGAACGTCCCGTTGAACGTCCCACCGAGGACGGGGAACGGTAATCTAACATTAACGAATCGAATCTCTCGGTTTTTTAAACATCCTCAATCGACCGTTTCGAGTTGTCTGCGGCTGTCTAGCAATTTATGGAGTTCAATGGTTCCCTTAAACGATGAAAATCCGATTCAAATTACCCCAGTTGTCACCTATGTCTTAATTGTTGCCAACATTCTCATTTTCCTCTACGAATTGCGTCTCGGAACCCCCGGACTTCAGGCATTTTTACAAGACTTTGCCTTTATTCCCGGTCAACTCTCCGAGAGTCTGCAAGGAGCAGCCACCGGAGATTTAATCCCTGAACCCTTAACCCTCGTCACCTCGCAATTCTTGCATGGAAGTATCCTCCATGTCGTCTTCAATATGCTGTATCTCTGGATTTTCGGCAACAATATTGAAGAAGAAATGGGATCCGTCCGCTATCTGATTTTCTATCTTCTCTGTGGGGTTCTCGCCTCTCTTGCTCAATATGTATTTGATGCAGATTCAATGATTCCGACATTGGGGGCGAGTGGTGCGATCGCAGGAATTATGGGAGCCTATATTTTTCGCTTCCCCCAAGCTCGAATTGTCACCTTAATTCCCCTCGGATTTTTCTGGTTTACCATCCGAGTTCCGGCGATTTTCTTCCTCGGATTTTGGTTTTTACAACAAGCCTTTAACAGTGTATCCAGCCTAGAAGCCCAAGTTAATTCTGGCGGAATGGAAAGCGGTATCGCCTACTGGGCTCACGCCGGAGGCTTCATCTTTGGAGCGTTGTTAGGTCCATTTTTTGGACTCTTCTCCCGCCGTGACTAACAGCCGACGGCCTTCTTTCCCCCCATTCCCCATTTCCTGTTCCCCCTCTTGCCTTCTCTTCCCCTCTTGCCTCTTGCCTCTTCCTCCCCCTGGCCTGCTCTCCAGTCATTTCACGCTGATTGACATTATGGAAATATTGATTAAGGAGGT
>NZ_JAWOCL010000147.1:0-8261 GCF_046483825.1 Sodalinema sp. | reverse complement strand
AACCACTGTCTCGCCAAGTCGATTCACGATGCGGGTTGGTATCAATTTAGGAAATGGTTGGAGCATTTTGGAGTGAAATTCGGCAGGATAACTGTAGCGGTGAACCCTGCCTATACCTCTCAAAAATGCTCTAACTGTGGTGCAGTCGTCAAAAAATCCCTATCAACTCGAACCCATGCTTGTCAGTGTGGTTGTGAGTTAGACAGAGATCATAACGCTGCCATCAACATCCTGAACGCTGCCTTGAGTACGGTAGGGCATACCGGAACTTGGGTCGATGACCCAAACGCTTCTGGAGATTTGACCGCTACTTTGGCTGGTGCAAACCTGTCAGGGCAAGTCGGATCGTTGAAGGAAGAATCCCCACGCCGTGATAGCTGGGGAGTGTCAAAGACTAATTAAATAACTCACATTAGAGGATCAGACCATGGGCTTATTTGATCGCGTCTTAGGGGCACAGCGTCGGACAGAAGTCACATTGGGGCCAGCCGAGGCCTTTATCGGGATTACCTTGTTGGCGATCGCCGCCGACGGTTATATTGCCAAAGAAGAAATGCAAGTTTTGGTGACAACCCTGTGTCGCTTAAAAATGTTTCGTAGCTATTCGAGCGATGTGATTGCTTCGACGATTGATCGCCTCATGGGGGTGATTCAACGACAAGGACCAGAAGCCTTGTTATCCGCCGCCGTCGCCACACTTCCTCACGACCTCTACGAGACGACGTTTGCCATCACCACGGATGTCATTTTAGCTGATGGCGAAGTGTCACCCGAAGAAGAGGTATTACTTAACGAACTGCATCAGCTCCTAAACATCCCCGATGAGTTGGCGGTGCAAATCATCAACGTGATGATCATTAAAAATCGAGGTTAAGTCGAGACTCAAACAGCCCCAATCGCCTCAGGCCCAGCGCGATCCCCAGGGAACAGCCCCTCGACGAACCCCGTCAGCCCTGTCATTGCTCCCTGTCGATTGAACTAACGCACCCCATGAGACAATTTACCCCTCGTCCTTGTCCCTGTTGCACCCCCATAGACTCGGGAACCCCCATCGAAACCCTACAACTCGCGATCGCCCTAGTTTTGGGCTTCTCCGTCGTCGAATGGCTCACAGGACAGTTTAGCCATAGCCTCTCGTTGCTGGCGGACTCGGGCCATATGCTCACCGACGCGATCGCCCTAACACTTGCCCTCTGGGCCACCTGGCGAGTGCGACTGGGAACCCAGAGGGCGCAAACTCAATCGGGGCAAACTCAATCGGGACGAACCGAAAGCGGCGTCGCCATCGTCAATGGACTGTCCCTGTTGCTGATGGCCGCCTTCGTCATCTGGGAAGCCTTGCGACATCTGAACCATCCCCCCGAAGAATTGCTCAGTTTACCCGTCTTAGGGGTGGCCCTATTGGGATTGGTCATCAATACCACCAGTGCTAAATTACTGCATCAAGAGAGTCAAACCAACTTAAACCTAGAAGGGGCCTTTCTTCATGCCGTCGCCGACGCTATGGGGTCCGTGGGGGTTATCATTGCGGCGATCGTAGCCTATATTTGGGGCTGGCATTGGGTCGATACGGCCATTGGCCTAGCCATTGCCGGGTTTATTACCCTCAGTGCCATCCCCCTGCTCATTAAAGCCGTGGCACAGTGGCGGACACCCGTCAAGGCTGTACAAGCGACGCCGAGTTTGTTAGAAGTGGGCAAGACGCAGCTCAACTCCGACTCAACCTCGACATTCGTTGGCCCACGGCGATCGCCCCCCACCCCCTCCAACCCCTACTCTTGCCAATATCTCAAACCCCAACCGAAACAACGCGCTCTCATCTCCCTGACTCGGGCCAAAAATGTCAAAATCCGTTGATGATTGCGTTACCGGTACCGAAGTTATGTTATTGGTGCAGAGAGTGAGAACCGTTGTTTTGAGCCAAACACCTGGACTCCCTCAAAGCTGTAAACAGACTCATCCACCTCACTCGCAGCCCAAATAACCCGGAAATCAATCGCCCGGAAACGCAACCCCCAGACGGAACTTATGAATAAAGTTATCTACTCCAACCCAGACAACACGCCGATTAAGGTTGAAGACGATCGCACCGGCATGAATCCGGAAACCCTAAAACGGGCCTTTGCCGACCATCTCTTCTATCTTCAGGGCAAAGATCAGACCATCGCCACCCTGAATGACTACTATCTGGCCTTGGCCTACGTGGTGCGCGATCGCCTGCTCCATCGTTTCATCAAAACGGTCCGCACCTACAGCGAGGAAGACGTCAAAGTCGTCTGTTACCTCTCGGCTGAGTTCCTGATGGGACGGCATTTAGGCAACAACCTCGTCAACCTCGGCTTATTCGAGACCGTTCAGCAAGTGATCGAAGAGTCTGGACTCAGCCTCGAAGAACTCCTCGAACAAGAACAAGATCCCGGCCTCGGCAACGGCGGCTTAGGACGGCTGGCCGCGTGCTTCCTCGATTCCCTAGCCACCCTAGAAATCCCCGCCATCGGCTACGGGATTCGCTACGAATTTGGCATCTTCCACCAAATCATCAAAGACGGTTGGCAAGTCGAAATCCCCGATAACTGGCTGCGATTCGGCAACCCCTGGGAAATTCCCCGGCCCGAAGACACCGTCGAAGTGAAACTCGGCGGCCATACCGAAATGTTCCACGACACCAACGGCAACTCTCGCTGGTGTTGGATTCCCGATCGCACCGTCATCGGGATTCCCCACGACACCCCCGTTCCCGGCTACCAAACCAACACCGTTAACCCACTGCGACTCTGGAAAGCCGAAGCCAGTGAAGCCTTTAACTTTGACGCCTTCAACGCCGGGAACTATGACCGGGCCGTCGCCGAGAAAATCAACTCCGAAACCATCTCCAAGGTTCTCTATCCCAACGACAACACCCCCCAAGGTCGGCAGTTGCGTCTAGCACAACAATACTTCTTTGTCTCGGCATCGTTACAAGACTTAATCCGTCTGCATCTGCGCACCAACCGTTCCTTAGAGAACTTCCACGAACGGGTGGCCATTCAACTCAACGATACCCACCCCGCCATTGCCGTCGCCGAACTGATGCGCCTGTTCCTCGACGAACATAACCTGGATTGGCAGACTGCCTGGAGTATTAGCCAAAAAACCCTCTGCTACACCAACCACACCCTGCTTCCCGAAGCCTTGGAACGGTGGTCTGTGGAGTTGTTTAAATCCCTGCTTCCTCGTCACCTGGAACTGATTTACGAAATCAACTTCCGCTTCCTCGAAGATGTGCGGACTTGGTTCCCCGGTGATGATGAACTGGCGCGGCGCTTATCAATCATCGAAGAAGGCCCCGAAAAACAAGTTCGTATGGCCCACCTCGCCTGCGTCGGTTCCCATGCCATCAACGGCGTGGCAGCCCTGCATACGGAACTGTTAAAAAGCCAAACCCTACGGGACTTTGCCCGTCTGTGGCCTGAAAAATTCTTCAACAAAACCAACGGCGTGACTCCCCGTCGCTGGATGTTGCTGAGTAACCCCAAACTCTCTCAACTGATTACTGAGAAAATCGGCGACGGTTGGCTCAAGGATCTCCAACAACTCAGTGGGATTGAGAAATGTATTGAAGACAAGGCCTTCCGCAAACAATGGCAAGAGATTAAACGGCAAAACAAACAAGAGTTAGCCGCGTATATCAAGGCTAAGCGCGGGATTGAGGTCAATCCTGATTCCTTGTTTGATGTGCAAGTGAAGCGGATTCATGAGTACAAACGCCAGCATTTAGCGGCTTTACACATCATCACCCTCTACAACCGCATTAAGCGCAATCCTGACGCGGACATTCTGCCTCGGACCTTTATCTTTGGCGGGAAAGCGGCGCCGGGCTACATTATGGCGAAGTTGATCATTAAACTGATCAATGCCGTCGGAGAAGTGGTTAACAAAGATCCCGATGTTCGCGGACGCTTGAAAGTGGTATTTTTGCCCAACTTCAATGTGTCTCTTGGGGAGCGGATTTACCCAGCGGCTGATTTGTCCGAACAGATTTCAACGGCGGGTAAAGAAGCCTCGGGAACCGGCAATATGAAGTTTGCCATGAATGGGGCCTTAACGATTGGAACCCTAGATGGGGCAAATATCGAGATTCGCGAAGAAGCTGGGGCGGAAAACTTCTTCCTCTTTGGCTTGACGGCTCAAGAGGTTCAAGAGTTGAAAGCGAAAGGCTATAATCCTCGCTCTTACTACGAGAATAATCCTGAACTGCGGGGGGCGATTGATCGCATTGCCAATGGGGACTTTTCTCCGGGCGATCGCGATCGCTTCAAACCCATTGTGGATAACCTGCTCTATGGTGATCCCTTTATGCTGTTGGCAGACTATCAAGCCTACATTGACTGTCAGCAAGACGTCAGCAAAGCCTATCGGGATCTCGACTCCTGGACACGCATGGCCATTCTCAACTCCGCTCGCATGGGTAAATTCTCCAGCGATCGTACCATCGACGAGTATTGCAAAGAGATCTGGGATGCTAAACCGGTGAACATCGAGTTGGAGGAATATTCCCAAGCCGAAGCCACCTTAAAACGTTCGGTCAAGATGCGCTAATTCGTCGCAAAACCGATTAAACTCAAATTAGGGGGAGAGGCTTGGAATATCGAGTCTCTCCCTCTTTGGCGATCGACCCTTCTCCCCCCTCTTGCCTCTTGCCATCCCCTCCTGGGAGGGGTTAGGGGTGGGTTATGCCTTTTGCCTTCTCTTGCCTTTTGCCTTCTTTTCCCCTGTTCCCTGTTCCCTGTTCCCTGTTCCCTTAAACCCAAATGCCTGCAACCCTAGCCCTCATCGCCCACGACGCCCAAAAAGATAGACTGGTTAGTTTTGCCCAAGACTACCGCTCAATTCTCGGCCGCTATCATATCATCGCCACCGGAACCACCGGACGACGGATTCAAGAAGCGACCGACTTATCCATCGAACAGATGGAATCAGGCGGAATGGGAGGAGACACACAAATCGCGGCCCGAATAGTTAGCGGCGATGTCGTTGCCGTAATCTTCCTCATCGATCCCCTCTACGCCCAACCCCACGAACCCGACATTCAAGCCCTGTTGCGGGTTTGCAACGTCCACAACGTGCCGTTAGCCACCAACCTGGCCACCGCAACCGCCGTCATCCAGCAACTGGCCACCCACCGCGTCGCCCACCTCATCTTTAACCCCGCCGCCGGCCAAGGGAACCCCGATCGCGAATTGGCCTTAATTCGTGAACAACTGCAAGACCGGATTCACCTCAATGTCTTGGTTACAGAAGCTGACACAGATTTAAAAGCCTTGGTTCAGGAGGCCCTGGAGTCGGGAACCGATTTAGTCATCGCCTCAGGAGGGGATGGAACCGTCTCCACCGTCGCCGATGCCCTATTACATACCGAAATTCCTCTAGGGGTGATTCCTCGGGGAACCGCCAACGCCTTCGCCAGTGCGTTGGGTATTCCGCAAAATATCCGTGGGGCCTGTGAGTTACTCATCTCGGGAACCAACCGCGTGATTGATGCGGCCCGTTGTAACGGACGGACGATGATTCTCCTGGCTGGAATTGGTTTTGAAGCGGATGTTGTGGAATTAGCCGATCGCGAGAAGAAGGATCGTTGGGGGGTTTTGGCCTATCTCTGGGGCGGTGTGCAACGGTTCAATCAAGACAGTCAATTTGATGCCGAACTCGAAATCGACGGAGAAGTGCGGCAATTTCGGGCCGATGCCATCACCATTGCCAACTTGGCCCCGCCCACCTCGATTTTGGCTCAAGGATTCGGGGAGACGATCCCGGATGACGGGGTTTTAGAGATTACCATCGGTACGACAGACAACCGCTTACAGGCACTTAACGCCCTCACCAGCATGGTGGGAGCGGCAATTTTGAAGACGGAGACCCAACGGGACGATATCATCTGTTTACGGGCGGCTAAGATGCGGGTGACGGCAGACCCGGTCAAGAACATCGTCATTGACGGGGATGTGGTGGAAACGACTCCGGTTGAGATCGAATGTTTACCGAAGGCGTTGACGGTGATTGCACCGTTGTCGCTGACGGTGTAAGCCAGGCGGGAAATTCGTTGATTTTGGCTCAGACCATCGGAACGTCTGTTTTCGAGATCATGATTTTTGATCTCGCGATTTTTGATCTCGCGGTGAGACTCAACGAACCCCAACTTTTGCCCAAACGGCTGGATAGGGTGATGTGGTTGTCTGATCAACAAAACTGACCAGATCTTGAATAATCACCTTTTGTCCAGTGGGTAAAACACTGGTTTGTTCAGCTAGTCGATAATTGGGAGGTTTAGGATAGTCTACCCTCAAGTTGACATTGTTGGAAATAATCACTTCATCGCCAATTTTGGGGATGAACGGCGGAGAAATCGTCACCGGTTGGCCAGTCCGAATTAAGGATGCACCGCTCGTCTGATGATTCATGTTGACGTCAACGGCTCCAATTCTAACCCAGCCTAAGGTTCGGGCTTGTGGAATTGTCTGAGGGGTTGAGATTGGGGTAGGTTCAGGCCTCGATTGAGAGGGGATGTTCCTAGAGGGAAATTCAGACGTTTCGCGTTCAGGCGTTGGGGGGTCAGGCTCACTCAAGGATTCCATCGGTTGATTGAGATCTGTGAGAGTATTGTTACTGTCAGCGTTACGACGATCGCCGGGTTGTGAAAGCACTAAACCTGCAATGAGAAAAAGCCCCATGACTCCTCCGGTTAATAGTGCTTTTTGCCATTCGGGCATTTGGGGGGGGACGGATGTTGAATTCCCTTGACCCGATTGAGGGCTAAAAGTTACCGTAGCATCAACCCGTCGAGGCGTTTCAACGTCAGTTTTTTCCTCAGAGAATTGGCTAGGAGATATTGGTTTTGGGCTTCGATGATCTTGGGTGAGGGCTTCCCGCATCTGACGCGCAACGGGGAAACGATGAGACGCATGAGGATGAATGGCGCGATCGATAACATTAGCAAATGTCGGAGTTACCCCAGGAGCGTGATTTCTCCAGAGAATCGTCCCTGTCAGCGGCTCATTGGGCAACTCATGGGGTAATTTCTGAGTTAGGGCATAAATTGCCGTCAAACCCAACGCATACAAATCACTGCTATAAATTGGACGACCAATTGCTTGTTCACTGGGCATAAATCCGGGAGTTCCGACAATCACAGAACTGGTGATATTTCCCGAATCATCTAAACCCGTTCCCATTACTTCTTTGACAGCACCGAAGTCTAGCAAAACCGGCTCTAACGTCGGCTGTCGTAAAATGATGTTATCCGGTTTAATGTCGCGATGAATTATTTTTTTGCCATGAACATAGTCCAACAGAGATAATAAACTATTTAGAATCGTTTTTGTCTTGCTTTCCGTTAATTTTCCATTCCGTTTGATATAGTCGATTAGAGTGTCTCCGTCAATATATTCTTGGACTAAATAAAATAAGTTTTTATCCCGAAAATAGGCGTAAAGGGTGGGAATCTGAGGATGTCCACCACCCAAGTCTTCTAATATAGAGGCTTCACGTTGGAATCGCTCTTGAACCTCGGTATAAATCTGGAGATTCTTAGCGAGCGGTTTGAGACATTTGACCACACAATGACGATTCGAGGGAATTTGCGTGTCTTCGGCGAGAAACGTATCCCCAAACCCTCCTGATCCCAAGTGACGTATAATACGATAGCGTTCTTTCAGGAAGGGCGGGATAATCATCGTTGCAACTCCAACAGGTGAGACAGGGCCAAGTTTAGGATGAGTCCTGTTCTCAGTTTATCCCAAATGAGGGGTCAATGATGCCAGTCTGGGCGAGTCTTGAGGATTTAGGGTGAGGAGCAAAATTTAGAGCAGATGAAAACCCTTGCTGGAGTGGGAACAGCAGAAAAACTAGATAAATCATAAGGCGAACAGCGGTTTGCCCCTACAGTATTTTACTTTGAATTGCACATTTGTATTAGAGATATTTTATACAACTTTTAATATTTTTATTCAGGGTGTCAGGGTTTTTTAGAGCCTCGATACCGGTCAATATTGATGGAGTTATCCTATTATTGGTAATCTTCTGGGTCAAGAGTTATACGGAAAATTTATGGCGAATTATAGTCGTTGCTGTAGGGGCGAAAAATCCCCTCCTGGGAGGGGTTAGGGGTGGGTTCCCCTACAATTTTGTATCTAATGCAACAAATCCTGCTATATATCCTGGAGATCCTTCATTAAAAAAAGACACCCTCTAAACATCTCGACCCAATGACCCTCAGCATGAGAAAA
>NZ_JAWOCL010000091.1:0-6790 GCF_046483825.1 Sodalinema sp. | reverse complement strand
TACACGAGCCAAAGTTGTTCTAACTGCGGGGAGAAGGTCAAGAAATCTCTGTCAACGAGAACCCACCGCTGTCCCCATTGTGGTTTTGTTGCTGACAGAGACCATAATGCAGCTATCAATATCCTTGAATTAGGATTGCGTACCGTAGGGCATACGGGAATTAACGCCTCTGGAGACATCGACCTCTGCCTTGGTGGGGAAACTCCTCAAGGTAAGTCGAGTCGCAGAAAGAGGAAACCTCATCAGTAATGGTGGGAATCCCACGCTATATTCTTTGAATTAGCGTGGGAGGATGTCAAGTTAAAACTACGACCAACGGTTTCCCCGGTTGAAACCCTTGCCAGAACACTGAATCGGGGAAGTTTGACCCTTGCGCCGATCTCGAAATTGACGCCACTTTGTAACGGAATGTTACAGTTATGACGTCAAACCAGCAATACGTCTTGACAGTCCCGGAAAAAGTCTTTAGAGTGTTGAACATACCTGGGTCGAACAACCCGAAATCAAATGCAAGACAAACAGAAAGTAACGTTATATCTATCTTCAGAACTGCACCGCCGACTCAAAATTAGAGCAGCGGTTGACGGGGAACCCATGTCAGCCCTAGCTCAAAAGGCGCTCGTATTTTTTCTCGAACATCCTGAAGTTGTCGATCGCTTAGACACTGTATCGGGTCATGCCCATCAAGTGTATAGTTGTCCGAGCTGTGAAACACAAACGGTCGTCCGAGATGGGGAACTGGTTGCCGTCGGACACAGTTCTGAAGCGCTCGAAGGTGATTTAGTTGAACAGGTCAACGCTGGCCTGGAGCAGTCCTCCGAATCTGAAGAAGATTTAGTGACCTGCTAAGATCACGCCAAACTCCCCGAGTGAGCATCTCACCTTGGGTCTGTTAATCCTTATTTGCTCCGTTCACATTGGTCGATGGTTATGAAAGAAGAGCTAAACATTCTCATCCAAGCTCAATACCCTTTAATATACCTCGTGACCTTTGAAGAGGAGCGGTCTGAACAGGCGATCGAGGTGATTGCACAATCGGTTAAACCGCAGCGTCGGGTCTTTACCTGGACATCAACCAAAGGGTTGATTGATTATAGTCAATCCGGTGGGGCCAATCCTCACAACACCTTATCTCCCGAAGCCGCCTTAGACTGGGTCATCCGCCATAAAGAGCCAGGGGTTTATATCTTCAAAGATTTGCATCCCTTTCTCGAAAATCCCAATGTGACTCGTGCCATTCGAGATGCGATCGCCTACTTCCGAGGCACTGATAAAACCATTATCCTCATGTCGCCACTTCAGACGGTGCCGGTTGAGTTGGAAAAGGAAGTCGTCGTCTTAGACTTTCCCCTTCCCGATCTCAAAGAACTCAATCGAGTCCTATCTCGACAGTTGGCAGACTCTCGGAACAAGCGCATCAGCACCGAAGCTCGCGAAAAGCTGCTCAAAGCCGCCTTAGGACTCACGAAGGACGAGGCCGAGAAAGTCTATCGCAAAGCTCAAGTCACCGCTAACCGTCTCACGGAAAGCGAAGTAGACATTGTTCTCTCCGAGAAAAAACAACTCATCCGGCGCAATGGCATCCTAGAATACATTGACGAAGATGAAACCATTGACTCGGTAGGCGGACTCGAGGAACTGAAACGTTGGCTTCATCAACGCTCCGATGCCTTTACCGAAAAAGCTCGGGAGTATGGCTTACCTCAGCCGAAAGGGATGCTCATCCTAGGGGTTCCCGGTTGTGGCAAATCCATGATTGCCAAAACCACCGCTCGTCTCTGGGGACTCCCCCTGCTGCGATTGGATCTCGGACGGGTGTATGACGGCTCCATGGTGGGGCGTTCCGAAGCGAACCTCCGCAATGCCCTGAAAACCGCCGAGTCCATCTCGCCGGCTATCCTCTTCATTGATGAATTGGATAAAGCCTTCGCTGGGGGAGCCGGTTCCGGGGACTCCGATGGCGGAACCTCAAGCCGTATCTTTGGCTCGTTCCTGACCTGGATGCAGGAGAAAACCTCTCCCGTGTTCGTGATGGCCACCGCCAACCGGGTTGAACGCCTCCCTGGAGAATTTCTCCGCAAAGGGCGTTTTGACGAAATCTTCTTTGTGGATTTACCCACCAAGGAAGAACGACAAGAAATTTACCGCATCCATTTATTGAAGCGACGCACCGATATCAGCCGCTTCGATCTCGATCAACTCGCAAAAGTTTCCGAAGGATTTTCGGGGGCAGAAATCGAGCAAGCGACCATCGCCGCGATGTATGAGGCCTTTGCCCAAGATCGCGAGTTCACCCAGCTCGACATTATCGCCGCCGTGAAATCCACGCTCCCGCTGTCCAAAACCATGACCGAACAGGTCACCGCGCTACGAGATTGGGCAAGACAGCGAGCGCGTCCAGCTGCGTCCGCCATGGCTGATTATCAGCGCATGGAGTCGTAGTCAAAGGCTTTCCCCCCGAACTCACCTTTCGGGGGGGAGAGGCTAGCCCAACGGGTTAGCTGTTCAGACGACACGCAAGTGTCATTTATCTAAACCAACCACGTTGTTCTAAACCAAGTTCCACACGGAGGAAACTCTCATGTCTCACTTTAGCACCCTGCGCACCAAAATCACCGATGCAGAAGTTTTAAAATCTTCTCTGCGTGATCTCGGAATCAATGTTAAAACCGAAGCTGATGTGCGTGGTTACAACGGTCAACGTGTTCGCGCCGACCTGGTGGCGGTTCTCGAAGGCGAATACGATTTAGGCTGGTCTCGCAATGGCGACGGCTCCTTTGACCTCATTGCTGACCTCTGGGGTGTTGCTAAGAAACACAATCAGACGGAACTGATCAACTCCATCAATCAGAAGTACGCGGTTAACAAGACTCTGGCTGAAGTTCGCCGTCCGGGTCTGCAAAACGCGAACGTCAAACTGATGGTTCAAAAGTAAAATCGTTGCGCGTTCCCAATCTTGCGGGCTAACCTGAACTTAACGGGTTAGCCCGTTTTTTCTGGGCTATTTTTCTGGGCGAGTTTGGCTGAACGGAAAGTTTGTTAAGATAGGTTAAGGAAAAACGGGTCGTCTTTGAGCGGCCCCGAGTTTGGGAGTCTTTGTGGAAATTCAGCAATTTTTCGGATTTTTCCTACTTCTGGCCGTGGCCATTGCCGGCATGGGCGTGATGGTTTGGGCCTATGCTGGGAGCGGCAGTCGGGCGGTTTTGTTTGTGACGCCGATTCAGGCTCAGGAGAGTTTGGGAGAGGCGTTCGATGCGGGTTGTCAGGCCTTTACGGCGGGGGAGTATGCTCAAGCTATTGCCGCTTTTGAACGTGATTTACGATCGCACCCCAACCATGCCGAAGCCTATCACAACCGAGGATTGGCCTTTGCCAACCTCCGCCAAGATGACAAAGCCGTCGAGAATCTCCTCAAAGCCAGTCAATGCTACGCCGACGCCGATCGCCCCGAGGCCTTAGAGCAATTGCGATCGCAGTTACAGGCCCTCAAAGCCCGTAAACTCGCCAAAACCAGCTAAGCCTACATCGAAACCGTCGCAATCCCATGCCTAGAGCCTTAATTACCGGCGCATCATCAGGAATCGGTGCCGAATTTGCCCGCCAACTTGCCCCCCAAGGCTATGATTTAGTCCTCACCGCGCGATCGCAACCGGCCCTAGAGAGTCTAGCCGCCCAACTGCGCCAGAGTGATCACATTGAAATCGAGGTCATTCCCCTAGATTTAACTGAACCGAATGCCCCGAGTCAGTTATATCAACACACCTGCGATCGCCAACTCCAGATTGATTTACTGATCAACAATGCCGGTTTTGGCGACTACGGAAACTTTGCCGAAGGCGATCGCAGCAAACTCCTCGCCCTGATGCAACTCAACATCATCGCCCTGGCCGATTTAACCCATCAGTTCTTGCAACCGATGCGATCGCGCCACTCAGGAACCATCCTCAACATCGGTTCCATTGCCGGGTTCCAACCCATCCCCTATCTCGCCCTCTACGCCGCCAGCAAAGCCTTCGTTCTCAGCTTCAGTGAAGCGCTTTGGGCAGAAAACCAAGCCTTTGGAGTGCAGGTAATGGCCATTTGTCCTGGCCCCACCGAAACTCAGTTCAACCAAAACGCCGGATTTCCCGAATCCGACTCATCCAGTTCCGCCCCCGGAATGGCCGATGTCGCCTCAGTTGTCGCCGAATCCCTCCAGGCCATGAAACGCAATAGTGGCAGTGCCGTCGTCGGAGGCTGGGCCAACCATATCATTACCAGCCTCCCCCGTCTCTTGCCCCGAGATACCCTCGCCAAAGTCGTGGGTGAGCAGTTTCGCCCGCCCACGACAAGCGGTGAGTAAGCCCCTCTAAGCCTCAGTTAACCCCCTCTTGGACTTGCGCCCCATGACGACGGGGATCATCCCCCTGAGCGCCTAAATTGGGCGCCGCTGTCACCTCAGACCGGCGACCCGCTTGGCGATTATAGGGGAGTGGCGTTCCGGCCAAAAGAGCCTCCAGATTCGCCGCCACAATCCGGCGTGGCTGTTCGCCAATGGTTTGCGCGATCGCCGCCCCCGCCTCATCTAAGAAGACAAAATGGGGGATACCATCCACCTCATATTGGCTCATTTCCGGCAGCCATTTGCTGTTGTCGACGTTGAGCATGACAAAATTGACGCGATCGCCATAGTCTTCGCGCAACGCCTCCATATCCCCGGCCATCGCCTGACAACTGGTACACCAATCGGCGTAAAATTCAACAAACGTGGGTTGGTTATTCCCCAAGGCCACCTCCAAGGGAACCGACCTGTCCGCTAAGCTAGACAGAGAGGCCGTTGTTCCCTGAGTCCGAAGTCCGACAACAATCAAGACACTGAGAACGGCGGCCACCGTAACCACAACAAAATTGCGGATTCGCACCGCTAGAGTCGCCTCAGAGGCGTCGAGGTTTGTATCCAATGGTTGCTCACCCATGAGTTCGTTTAATCGCCTTACACAACACTCTCTCTAGTTTAAAGCCCCAGCCGGGCGATCGCCCTTGAGACCCTAGTTCCCATGAAAAAGCGCGTCACCCTCACCTTTCCCCGCCAATCCGTGCAAATGCCCGTCACCTACCGACTGGCCAAGGATTTTAACATCGCCTCCAACATTATTCGCGCCCAAGTCGCCCCCAACCAAATTGGCAAACTGGTGCTAGAACTGTTAGGAGACATTGACGAAATCCACGAAGCCATCGAATGGATGCGCGCCCAAGATATCGCCGTCTCCATCGCCAGTGGTGAAATCGAAATCGATGAAACCTCTTGCGTCGACTGTGGCCTCTGTACTGGGGTTTGTCCCACCCAGGCCCTATCCCTCCATCCTGAAACCTTTGAACTACACTTTACGCGATCGCGCTGTATCGTCTGCGAACAGTGCATCGCCACCTGTCCCGTTCAAGCCATTTCCACCAACCTCTAATTGCCCCAATTTGCCAACTCGTTCAGGTCTGTGTTGTTGATTTTTTAACTATTAACTGCTTAGTGCCACATGGGTCCCTTACACCTGCTCTCAACCGTTAAAACCCGCTCCTGGCTCTCATTTAGTATCTTCCTGCTGGTCTATATCAACCTCGGTTGGATTCTGTTCGAAGACCAAGCCTCTTGGAGACTTTGGCTTTTTATTTTCATCATGACGATTGCCTTAGCCGAAGCTCTCGCCTCACCTTGGTCTGTTATTCGTAACGTCTGTACTCGCTGGTTAAACTCTAGCTTCCGTGGTTTTGCCACTGCCATGGCCGCCGCTTTTTTGGCGGTTATTTTCTTAACTGAAATCTCCTTTTTTTCCCATCTGGTATTATTGATTTCGGCTGGATTACTGTACCGCTTAGATGCAACAATCATGGGATTGACAGCCTTACAGTCCTTATTATTGATATTCGTAACGGCCATGCTTGGCTTGGGAATTGGTAGCTTATCCTATTTTATCCTTTACGGATAACTCAACTTAAAACCCTAATTAGCAATCATCTATCATGACAGTATTTCCTCATAAATTAGTCCGCGATCGCATCCCCGAAATCATCAAAAAAGCCGGTAAAACCTGTGAAATTGAACATCTCGATCGCGAACACTATCAACAAGCCCTGCGAGAAAAACTCATCGAAGAAGCCCAAGAAGCCGCACAAGCCAACGCCGAAGATCTCCTCAGCGAACTGGCCGATCTCAGCGACGTAATCGAAGCCCTCTTAGCCAGCTATCACATCAGCCCCGAAACCCTGAAACAGGTTCAATCCCAGCGCCAGCAACAACGAGGAGGCTTTAACCAGCAAATCCGCCTCTTGAGCGTCTCAAGCGACGGCGAATCAACTAACAGCCATATCCCACGGTGAACGACTGAACACGCTCATCAAAGATTACGAAAGTAATACGGGAGTCTGAAAGCCCCGTCAATTTATTGCGGGGATGAAAGACGACACGAGCGGCTTTAGCCGCCTTGCTTCCCTATTGTACCTGTTCTAGGGTAAACTAAAACCAATGATTTCGTCAGCAAAAGATGAAAGCTCGATACCCGTATCGAATCGATCCAACCCAGCGCCAGTCCCAAAAACTTGCCCAGTTGTTTGGCTGTTGTCGCGTGGTGTGGAATGATGCTTTGGCTAGAGTTAAGTCAACCCCATCAGGAGACAAGTGGCTGAGTCACTCAGGATTACAAAAACAGGTCATCACTCAAGCTAAAAAGACTCCTGAACGGCATTGGCTATCTGATGTTTCCAGTGTTCCTTTACAGCAGTCTGTGCGAGATTTAGGTGTAGCCTTCTCTAATTTTTT
>NZ_JAWOCL010000196.1:0-28124 GCF_046483825.1 Sodalinema sp. | reverse complement strand
GTTTTTACAACAAGCCTTTAACAGTGTATCCAGCCTAGAAGCCCAAGTTAATTCTGGCGGAATGGAAAGCGGTATCGCCTACTGGGCTCACGCCGGAGGCTTTATCTTTGGAGCGTTGTTAGGTCCATTTTTTGGACTCTTCTCCCGCCGTGACTAACAGCCGACGGCCTTCTTTCCCCCCATTCCCCATTTCCTGTTCCCCCTCTTGCCTTCTCTTCCCCTCTTGCCTCTTGCCTCTTGCCTCTTGCCTCTTGCCTTTTCTTCCCCCATTCCCTTCTAATGACCCAAAAATTCAACTCCTTTGACGCCTTTTATCCCTATTACCTCGAAGCCCATGAAAACCCCATTTGTCGGCGACTCCATGTTTTAGGGCTTGTCGTCGCCATTGGGGCGATTCTCTACGCAGTCATCACTCAAACTTGGTGGGCCTTGGCGATCGCCCCCGGCTTCGGCTATCCTTGTGCCTGGCTAAGTCATGGAATTTTCGGGAAAAACGTCCCAGCCACCTTCGGCCACCCTTTCTATAGCTTCAAAGGGGGAATTCTCATGTATCGAGATATGCTAACCGGCAAAGTTCCCTTCTAATGTCTTCGCTCAAAACTCTCTCGCCAAGACCCCAAACGCGATTTTATCTGACGCCAACGCTTTGACTCAATCCGCCACAGACCCTATATATATAGCGGCACAGATTCCCATGCTTCAATAGTATGTCAATACCCAGCAAAAGTCAAGGGATTTTTCAAGAAATTTTGCCCAAAAAACATCACCTCAACCGGTCAGGAGGAGAACACTCCCAACATTGCCAATCGCCCGAAGTTGGATGATAAAACCCCAGCCGAAAACTATGAAGAAAATAGCCACAATCGCCGGGAACCGGATAGGTTTGCGTCTCAGGATGGACCCTTAAATTCAACCCACCTCCTGGAGTATAAAGCGGGTCGCCCAACAGCGGATGGCCCACCGCCGCCAAATGAATACGAATTTGATGCGGTCGTCCCGTGAGGATTTTCACCTCCAAGAGAACCCCATCCTCCCGTCGCGAGACCACCGTGACCTGACTTTGCGATCGCACTCCCGCATCCGTCGCCCCATAGACCGTTCCCAGCGTTGGATGAGGGAGTTTCCCAATCGGTTGATGGATGCTGAGATTCCCATGAGACCAATCCCCCACCCAAGCCCGATACACCTTAACCATCTGGCGATTACGCAATTGCTGACTCAACCGCGATCGCCCCCGAGAGGACTTGGCCCACAGCATAATCCCCGACGTTCCCCGTCCCAAACGATGAATCGGGGAAACCTGCGGATATCGCCGTCGCAACTGAAACAACAACGTATGCTGCAAAAAACCCGCCCCAGGGAGAACCGGTAACCCCGACGGTTTCCTCACCAACAGCAAATCCTCATCCTCATACAAATAATCCACCCCTAACGGAACCTCCGGTTCTCGCCAAGGAGGGCGATGATAACTCAGACATTGGCCCCGTTGTAGCCGCGTCTCCGGCGTTGTCCGTTGGTCATCCAAACGAACCTTACCCGCCAGGATGCGATCGCGCCACATCTCCCGCGTCGAATGGCGATAGCGTTGGGCATAATAGTCTAAAACCGTCAGCCCCGATGCAACCGAACCCAGGCGGTCAGTATAAATCCAACCTTCATTCACCATTCAATCCTCAGCAAAAATCAGCATTTCCTAACATAAATCCCCATTTCAGCGAATCTTCCCCCCTAACCCTGATGTCATCCCAACAAGCCGCCACTTTTTTTGTGATACTACTAGAGAGATATGCAGAGTGGGCGATTCATGGCGAACTTAGAACACCTCTCCATCCTGAGACAAGGAGTCGAGACCTGGAACCAATGGCGAGAGATCAACCCTCACCTCATCCCCGACCTCTACGACGCAGACCTACGCAATTATCCCCTACAAGGGGCCAACCTCAGCCGAGTCGTCCTCGGTAAAACCTCCCTCAGCCTCGCCCATCTCCAAGGGGCCAACCTTTTCCAAGCCGACCTCTACGAAGCCGACCTCTTCCGGGCCAACCTGCAATCGGTCAACCTACAACAAGCCTACCTCTGTCGCGCCAACCTCTATCGGGCCAACCTCAGCCACAGCCAACTACAACAGGCCCGCCTCGGACGCAGCGACCTCACCAAAGCCAACCTCAACCAAGCCAACCTCGCCCATACCAGCTTCACCGAAGCCAACCTCAGCCAAGCCAACTGTCAAGATAGCGACTTCAGTTACGCCTTCCTCAAATCCACCCGCGTCTATGGAACCAACTTCGACAACGCCGACCTCACCGGAACCTGTCTTCAAGACTGGCAAACTGATAATTTAACCCAACTCGATAGCGTCATTTGCAAATACTTTTATCGCAGTTATAACATCTGGGACAACAAATTTATCCAACGTTATCCCGCCTCAGAACAAGAGTTTCTCGCCCCCGGAGAACTGGTGACCTGCCTCAATCCCAAGTCCATCACCCTGGACTTAATTTTCTCAGAACCAATGTGTTTCAAATCCCTCTTAACCAGCCTAGACAGTCTTAGCCAAGACCACAAATCCGTCATTCCCCAAGCCTTAGAACAACAAAAAGACGGTAGCTTATTACTGCGAATTTCCGTCGCAGAAACCGCCAACCTTGACTCTATTAAACAAGCCTTTTGGACTGAATATAACCGGCTGCGCCAATCCTCAAAACTACGGTCTAATAGGACAGATTACGCCCCCAACCTATCTGCCCTATTACACATCTTAGCTAACCCTTAAAAACTAAACGTCGTCCGGATCACACCAATGAGGGCATCATCATTATCCGCATTGTGATTCGGTGCCGTCAGCCAAATCAACGCCGGAGTAACCGTGATATTTTCATTCAGTTGCAAGGAATAGAACCCTTCGATATGCAGCGACGTATCCGGGTCATCACTGAGTCCTGAATTACGCAAACCTGAACTGACTCCCGTCACTTTCGGTTCCTGTCCGACCACAATTCCCGCCAAATTTCCCGGCAGAAGTAAATCAGGAAACGCCAGAGTGACCGCCCAGTTCCAATTATCGAAACTGCCGCGATCGATCTGTCCCCCCAGCGTCGAGAGCGTTTGCGTATTCACATAATTCACCCAACCCCCGAGAGCAAAATTATCCGAGACCTGGAACGACCCCTGCAAGCCATAGGCATTACTCACCGTGGGAATGGCATCATTGGTCGCCCGTCGCAGGTTCGTCAGAACACTACCCGTGTTCATCTCCTGGTTATAGGCATTGATATAGGTTAGGGCAAACTCCGCGCGATCGCTCGGAGTGAAGGTTAACTGGGCCATCGCACCATAAGACCCATTAAACAGGCCCGCCCCACGATTGGGATTACCACTATCCCCAGCCAAATACCCCGCACTCAACGAGAGGGCATCACCAATGGGATACTCGACCCCAATTCCAGAACCATCCATCAGATAATACATCGAGGCCCGAGTCCCAAAACGCGATAACGCCCCGCTACCGCCATCCCCATCCAAAAAGGGATTCACCGTCGAGGCGATATCATCAGCCGCCCCCGCATTGGCAATTAGGGCCACATTCGCCCCTGCCAAGGGAAACTGATACAACAGGGCATCTACCTCAACCGCACCCTCGCTATCATCAGCAAAGAACAAATCCCCTTCGGGATATCCCGTGGATACATTCGAGAAGGCGGGGATATTGCTGCTTTGCAGACGAGTCAGCAACAAATCTTCTCCCGTAAAGCTCGTGTGGAACTCCAAGCGGCTACGATAACCAAAGGCGGGAACTTGGTCAATGTCATTGCCCGCGAAATTATCTCCAGCCGTAATCCCATAGACGGCAAAGATGGCTTCTCCTTCCAACTTGGTTGTTGTGGAGAATTGATTGGCTTCGAGTTCCGAGGTGCGGGCCTCTAAGCCATCGACACGACCTCGCAACGTCGCCAATTCAGCGGCAAATTCTTCTTGCAAGCGACGAATGGTAGCTAAGTCAGTCGGGTCCAGACTCTCCTCGTCACCGATAATCGCCACAATCTGATCTAAACAGGCATTCAACCCAGCGGCAAACTCGTAGCGAGTCATGAAGTTGTTGCCGCGAAAGGTTCCGTCAGGATACCCGGCGATACAGCCATAGCGTTCGACTAAAGACTGTAAGGCTTGAAACGCCCAATCCGTCGGTTGCACATCGGACAATTGCGAGACGGAGGTCACTTGACTCAGTAACATCGGGCGATCGCCCCCGTCAAGCTGTTTCGCCCCAACCTCTTGAGCCTGGGCTAGATTGGGGATACCCAGCACACTCACGGCACTCAAACCCCCACCTAATGCGGCCCACCACAGTTTAGACATAGAATTTCCGACACTCCCATTGAGTTGAGTATCGTTTGATTCTAGGCTAGTTGACAATGAGAGTCAATCTCATGGGGAAGGCAAGAGGCAAGAGGCAAGAGGCAAGAGGGGAAGAGAAGGCAAGAGGGGGAACAGGGAACACCGGAACTGGGAACAGGGGAAGAGAAGGCAAGAGGGGGGTGGAGGGCAAAACAGGTTTCGTCCTCCACGTCGATCCCTTAGTTAACTTTGGCTTCTCCCCCTTCTAAACCGAGGGATTCGAGCATTTCCTTGTCCTTTTCCGGGGGTTGACCCATCGTCGTTAGATAATGGCCAATTAACATGGCATTTAACCCCGATTTTAGACCTAACGCCTGTAACTCACCCATGACCGCTTCTCGTCCACCGGCATAGCGGAGAATGCGCGTCGGGAGAATCAGACGGAATAGGGCGATCGCCTTGAGGGCCTCATAGGCATCCAGGCGATCGCGATCGCCTAGGGGCGTTCCTTCACGGGGATTGAGTAAATTCAGTGGAATCGACTCCACCTCTAACTCCCGCAGGGCAAAGGCTAAATCGATGCGATCGCCCCACGACTCACCCATCCCCAAAATGCCCCCCGTACAGGCTTGAATCCCGGCGGATTTGAGGTTTTTTACCGTCTCGACGCGATCGCGCCAACTGTGGGTACTGACAATCTCCGGGAAAAAGTTTTCCGAGGCTTCCAAATTATGGTTGTAGCGTGTCACGCCAGCTTCGGCTAAGCGTTGGGCCTGTTCCGGCGTCACTTCCCCGAGGGCGCAACAGGGTTTAATCTGAGTTTCGGCAATAATGCGGCGCACTGTTTCGAGAACCTGCTCGAACTCTTGGGATTTGGGACTACTATACTTCGGACCGCGCCCCTGAGACACCAGACAAAACCGCTTCGCCCCCGCCAATTCCGCTGACTTGGCCTGGGCTAAAATCTCCTCAGGAGACTTCAGACCATACACCGGAGACTCTTTGCCCGGATGATGGGCTGATTGGGAACAAAAGCCACAATTCTCCGAACAACTGCCCGATTTAACATTGACAATACTGCATAAATCCACCACATTACCGCAGCATTCCTGACGCACGCGATCGGCCGCCGCGCAGAGGAGGAGAATGTTCTCGGTTCCCTCAATCTCCGTTAACTGCTGTGCCGTCTCGCGATCGAGGGCCTCGCCGGCGATAATGCGATCGGCCAATTGATTTAACCAGACCTCCAACGCCGTGCGATCGCTCGCAGAATTGGGGCTTAAGGTGGGGATGGAATCAGTTTTCGTCAGGGGGGTATGAACCACAGTCAATCTCTCCATGCAGCGCGGTACGCTCCTCAAACGGGAGCATTGCTGATTCTACCATCCCATCGAAACCTCACGGGAGCCGCCCATCCCTACACCGACGCACTAACAGAAGTTGCAAACAGGTCTAACGCCTGCTTCGCCGCCCCTAAATCAAAGGGAAAGGGCAACGTCAGCGGTCGATAATCCCGAGGATGAGGGTCCCCATGACGCAACACCGCATTCACCAACACACAGGGGTCATCGCTCAAATTAATCGCCCCATGAGGAACCCCCGGCGGAATTTGCACCACCTGAGGCTGTTGCTGACTCAGCGCAATATAGCGATAACGGCGATTTTGCAAAATCACCAGCACCAAACTGCCCCGAACCACCAGCAATTGGTCGGTCTGGCCATGATGGACAAACAAATCATCAATCGTCTGAGGCGCCACCTGCACCAGCATCGTCTCGTGGCTAGACTGGGGCGTGTAGAATTGCGCCATTCCTCCCTGGAACGAGTCCAAGGTGCGGATTTCAACCTGTCGTACAAGAGCCATAGGTCACAACTGTCCTGGGTTGATGAGGTCTATACCAATCCTAGCGCTTTATTTTTTAATTTTTGTGACGACAGCAACAAAATAGGCACAAACTATGATAAGAGTCGCTTCTGCGACCCGGCCGGCCAAACATAGGCCGGCTCTCACCCTAAATGAGCATCTTGAACGCCTGACCCCAACTGATAAAGTAGAATGGCTAAAGGCGGTACAACTTTATTTTTAAATCGGAGAACGAATCATGCTCGATCTCAACACTCTTCAAAAGGATATCAACGAATTACCTGAAGAAGCACAGACCTTACTCGCAGATTTCATTGATTTACTAAAAAGAAGACACTCTACCGTGAAAAAACAGGAGATTAACCCCAACCAGAGTCACAATCAGCAACGGAGTAGCCTAGAAATTCTAAGAGACGCTGATTTAGTCGGCTGTATCAGTTCGGAACCTGGACTCTCTAGTGATTACAAATCTGTGATACAACAAGACGTAGACTCGAAGTATGATAATCGTTGACACAGGATTCTGGGTGGCCGTATTTAATGAGAAAGACCGCTATCACGAAAGCGCCAAAAATACCTTATCTCAATATCCTTATGAAGAACTAATCACCACCGGGTCAGTTTTAACGGAAACCTCTCACTTACTTTTAAAACGTTCTTCAACCATTTATCGGGGCGTTCAGAACCAGATTAAATTCTTGTCAATTTTTCAGCTACACCCCCAACAGTTTAAATTATTTGAGCTTCAAGCGACTCATTTAACTCGCATCACAGCGTTAATGGAAACCTATCAAAATCTACCCATGGATTTAGCGGATGCCTCCCTAGTTATTCTAGCAGAAGAATTAGGAGAGGGGCGAATTTTTTCGATTGACAACCGAGATTTTAATGCCTATCGATGGAAAAATACACAGCCTTTTCAAAATTTGTTTCAGCGAGTCTAGTGAGGACTTGAACCTATCAAGTTGCCCGGAAAACATGAAGACGGTCAAGCCTGGTCGAGCCGTCGTCTTAACCTCGCCGCCAGACCTTGACCGTGCCATCCGCCGTCCCACTGACAATCGCCTGACCATCCGGACTCACCGCCACCGCCATCACCGCATCACTGCCATCACAAAACGACGCGATCGCCCCTTGCCGTCGCAGACTCCAGAGCTTCACCGTGCCATCAGAACTGCCACTCACCACCGTATCCCCATCCGGACACACCGCCAACGTCGTCACCGAGCCAGCATGACCCTCCAGCACCCCTTGTAACTCCCCAGTCGCCAGATCCCAGACCTGAAGCGTGCGATCGCGACTCCCACTCACCAGCAACGTCCCCTGGGCCGCCAACGTGATCGCATTCACCGGAACCGGCATGTCCGTCAACTGGCGATCGCGATGAAAGCGGCCCGTCTCCGTCTCAAAACCCCAAACCACAATCGAGCCATCAGCCCCCGCCGTCAATAACTGCCGTCCATCCGGGGTAAAACACACCGCCTCAACCCGGCCCTGATTCACCTGAGCGCGATCGCACAGCGTCGTACTAATGCGACGACGCTTCGGAGAAACGCGCACCTGCCAAACCTGCACATCCCCCTCAAACCATCCACTAGCCACAAAGCGACTATCGGGACTCATCGACAGCGATCGCACCGACCCCGCCGTCTCCGTCTCATCCACCAGAGTATCCCCTAAAAACAACGTCCCATCCCAAGGCTTCTTCGCCGTCGGGCGGAACTCACGTAGCCCCTGAAGATCCCATAACTTCACCGTCTTATCCCAACTCCCACTCGCCAACAACGAACCATCAGGACTCAACGCCAAACTGCACACCGGACTCTCATGGTCCATCAACGCCCCCACCAACTCCCCAGTTTTCAGATGCCAAACCTGAATCGTGCCATCAAAACTGGCCGCAATCAACAACTCCCCATCCGGCGTAATCAACAAATCACTCACCCAATCCTGACACTGATCGAGCGTAAACAGACAATCCCAAACCTGTTGCGGCAAACCCTCAGACCCCGACCTCGACTGAAACTGCGGCAGGCCCACCTCCCGGCCAGCGGCCACATCCGTCGAGATCTCCTCCGTCTTGTCCCTCTCAGGCCGATGAATCTTAGGGGAAATCGTCGGAGAGGGCGCCGAATCCCTGCGCTCATCCCTCAGCGAATCCCTCAGCGAAGAACCGGCCGCCGAACTGGGAATCGTCGTCCCTGACGGACTCGGCGAAGACACTCCAGGCTGCAACGGCAACGAGGGAGTTCCAGTTCCCTCTCGTCTTCCCGTCCGGCCTTCAATCGAAAACGTGGGAACCGGGGCCGGCGTTGGACTCGGCAACGTCTCTCGCGTCGGGGTGTCTCGATGGGTCGCGAACGGCAAGTTCACCGTACTCGCCGACCCACGAGAGCGCTCTGGACGCGGTTCTGAGGTCTCCACCCGGGTCTGCGACGTCTCTGACTCAGACGCATCAGACTCCTGACTCACCTGAATCGGCACCTCAATCGGAATCGTCGTCTGCCACTGTTGTCGCAGTTGGCTCAACTCCTGAGATAACTGAGTTAAGCGAGTCTCCAAGCCATCGAGACGTTGAGGAACCGGCGAATGATTGAGATAATCAATCGTCTCAGCTAAGGTCATTTGTAGCCGATCATATTGCCCCTGAAGTTGATGGTACTGCTGCGTCACCTCTTGCAGCCTCTCGTCAGTGGCCCTGGCCGACAAATCCAACGGTTGCGGCGACCCCCCCCGAGACGACACAGACGAACCCCTCCCCGACTCAGGGATAGAGTTGTAGAGCCGATCAAACTCCTGGCCCACCTGATCCTGTAATTGCATCACCGCCGTCATGGCCCGATGATTGAGCATCACCTCTAAACGGCGGCGATTGATTAAATTCAGCAACAGGCACAGCGACAGGGGAACCCCAGCAAAGACCATCCGACTCGACACCACCGCCACCAGCGTTCCGATGACAGTACTCAACCAGCAGAGATATTCAGCAACTTCGAGTTGATTGGGCGATCGCATGAGTAGCAGAAACTAGCGAGGGAGCAGAGACAGCACAAAGACTGCCATGATCTTGAGTATTTTGCCCGAGCCATGTCACGGGCGATCGCCCAATTGTAGGGCCATATCCGGCCAATTCACCCCCTCCTTTTGACGGAAACCGCTCCCATTTGGGCGATCGCCCCATAACCAACCCCTCTCTAAAACCCAGATTCAAAACATCCCCTAAAAAATCGCCTAAACTGGGAAAACGGGACATCTCTCTCCTCAAACCCATCTCACATTCCCCTCGAACACCTCCCTCCCACCTCCATCTATGACAGTTTCGACCTCCCTTTCCATCCCCTCCCCCGCCATGCTTCACCAGCGTCTGCGCCCTGAAATTCGCGATCTTCAGCCGCAACTGGTGCAATGGCGGCGACATCTGCACCAACGGCCAGAACTGGGGTTCCAAGAACAACTCACCAGCGAGTTTGTGGCCGAAAAACTCAGCGAGTGGGGCATTGACTATCAACGCGGAATTGCCAAAACCGGCATTGTTGCCGTCATCGAAGGAACCCAGCCGGGACCCGTTTTAGCCATTCGCGCCGACATGGATGCTTTACCCATTCAAGAAGAAAACGACGTTCCCTACAAATCCCGTCACGACGGCAAAATGCACGCCTGCGGTCATGACGGCCATACCACCATCGCCCTAGGAACCGCCTATTACCTCAGTCAGCACCGAGACTTCCCCGGAACCGTTAAACTGATTTTCCAGCCCGCAGAGGAAGGGCCAGGGGGCGCAAAACCCATGATTGAGGCCGGGGTGCTGAAGAATCCTGATGTCGATGCCATCATTGGCTTACATCTGTGGAATAGTTTACCCCTGGGAACCGTGGGCGTTCGTCCGGGGGCGCTCATGGGAGCGGTGGAACTGTTCCGGGCTAAAATTCTCGGTAAAGGGGGTCATGGGGCCATTCCTCATCAAACCGTTGACGCGATCGTCGTTGGCGCTCAAGTGGTGAATGCCTTGCAGGCGATCGTCTCCCGGAATGTAGACCCCATCAACGCCGCCGTCGTCACCGTCGGAGAATTTCACAGTGGTTCTGCCCTAAATGTTATTGCCGATACAGCCGAGTTGGGTGGAACAGTGCGTTACTTTAAACCAGACTATGAGGGCTTTTTTGGTCGCCGCATCTCCGAAACCCTAGCCGGAATTACCCAAGCCTATGGCGCCAGCTATGAACTGGACTATTGGAAGCTCTATCCGGCGACCATTAACAACCCCGAGATGGCGGAGTTGGTGCGCAGTGTCGCCGAACGGGTGATTGAAACCCCCGCCGGGGTGGTTCCCAATTGCCAAACCATGGGGGGAGAGGATATGTCCTTTTTCTTGGAGGCGGTTCCCGGTTGCTATTTTTTCCTCGGTTCAGCCAATCCTAACCAAAACCTCGATTATCCTCACCATCACCCCCGCTTTGATTTTGATGAAACGGCGTTGGCGATGGGAGTCGAGATGTTTATTCGTTGTCTGGAAAAGTTCGGCGATCGCCCCTAACCTTGAACTTTCTGAACCTCGGGTGCGGCGGTTGCGCGGCTATCTTGCACGCAGGGAATTTCGATGACAAACTCGGTTCCTTGACCTCGTTGCGAGAGACACATCAAAGAACCATTATGTTTTTCAACGACAATGGAATAGGCGATCGCCAACCCCATTCCGGTTCCCTTGCCAATAGGTTTGGTGGTAAAAAAGGGATTGAAAATCTTATCCCGAACCGCCTCTTCCATCCCTAAGCCATTATCGGCGATGGAGATCCGCACCCGATTCTCAGCAACCCGACGGGTAGTAATCGTAATCGACGTCGATTCCCGACGATCTCGCTTCTCTTCGAGGGCATCAATGGCATTCGCCAACAAATTCATAAATACCTGATTCAGTTGCCCCGAATAACATTCCACATTCGGCAACTCTCCATAATCCCGAAGAATCTCAATCGCCGGGCTACTAGAGCGCACTTTAATGCGGTTATGGAGAATCATCAACGTGGTATCAATCCCATCATGAATATCCACCGCTTTTAACTCCGCCTCATCAATGCGAGAAAACTTCCGTAAACTCAAAACAATCTCGCGAATTCGCTCAGCCCCCACCTGCATCGATCGCAGCAACTTAGGCAAGTCTTCAATCAAGAAATCGAGTTCTAATTCCTCCAAAGTCTCTTGCAACTCGTCATCGGGATCCGGGTATTTATCTTGATAGGTTTTGATGATTTCTAGCAAGCTAGAGGTATAATCATTGGCGTGAGTTAAATTACCAAAAATAAAGTTAACCGGATTATTGATTTCATGAGCAACACCCGCCACCAATTGCCCCAAACTCGACATCTTTTCACTCTGAATCAGTTGAACTTGAGCCGTTTGTAACTCCTGAATCACTTGATTGAGTTTCGCCGTCCGTTCACTCACCCGTTGCTCCAACAACAGATTTTGTTGTGCCAACTCTTGCCCAATAAAATAGAGCTTCAGATGCAGACGCACTCGGGCTAAAACCTCCTCTTGTTGAAACGGCTTCGTGATATAATCCACCGCACCGAGGGATAAGCCCTTCACCTTATCCACCGTATCAGCCAACGCACTGGTAAAAATAATGGGAATCTCCTGAGTGTCGGGATTAGCTTTCAGGCGGCGACAGGTTTCAAAACCATCAATTCCCGGCATCATAATATCCAACAAAATCAGATGAGGCGGAGCATAGTTGACCTTATCGATAGCACTCGTGCCATCTTGAGCCACCAACACCTCAAATCCCGAACTATCGAGAAAATCCGACAAAACATCCAAATTAGCTGGATTGTCATCGACAATCAAAATTGTGCCGTAGTCAAGCTGTTGTGAGTTCATACCGAGCTAAATACTGTCAAGTGGTAGAAGAGGGCGTTGAATGATTAACCGCCGGTGGAAGCCAAGCTGTAAATCGTTCTGGCGTAGCCAAAAACGTCTCAGCCTCCTGAGGCGGAAGTGGACGCGAGAACAAATAACCCTGAGCCAGTTCACAGCCCATGGCTCGCACAATCGCCAACTGCGTGGGGGTTTCAATTCCCTCCGCCACAGCATCCATCCCCAGAGCGTGGGCCAGAGTGATGATGGTATGGACGATTTCATTGCCATTTTCACAGATGCCGTTTGACTTCTCTTGTAAACGAGCAACAAAGGCTTTGTCAATCTTAAGGGTATGGACGGGAAACTCATGTAAACGGCTTAAGGAGGAGTATCCAGTGCCGAAGTCATCAATACAAAGGGATAATCCTAATTCTTGAAGTTTTCGGAGAATATCAAAGACTTGGGCGTTACTTTGGAGTAAACAGGTTTCAGTGATTTCCAGTTTGATACAGCCTTGAGGGAGTTGCACTCCCATTAAAACATTTTCGATCAGTTCGACCAGTTGGGGTTGCATTAGTTGAATCGTGGAGAGGTTGACATTGAGCGTCAAATCCTGTAGATGCGGAAACTGCGATCGCCAATCCGACAACTGCTGACACGCCTCCCAAAACACCCAACTTCCCAGTTGATGAATTAGACCAATCTCTTCACTAATCGGGATGAAATCTACCGGCGAAATGAGGCCCTTTTCAGGATGATGCCAACGTAACAAAGCCTCAAAGCCGCGAATTTTTCCAGTGTCCAGACAAATCAGCGGTTGATAATACAAACTAAACTCATTATCAACCCCCGCCCCCTGGCGATGGGAACCACTCCCTTGCCAATGCTCTTGAATCACCAGTTTTTGTTCAACCGCATGACGCAAATCATTTTCTAACTCCAAACGTAACTTGGCCCGAGCCTGCATTTGCGGATTAAAAATCGCATAGCGTCCCCGCCCAGCTTGCTTAGCTTGATACATCGCAATATCGGCATCTCGCAGCACATTTTCACAATGGAGATACTGAGCATTCTTGAGAGCAATACCAATACTCGCATTCGTAAACACCTCATAATTGTTGGCCAAATGAAACGGCAGCGAAAACTGACGTTGAACCTGCCGAGCCACCTCCAAAACCTCCTCCAACCCTGAGATATTTTCCAAGAGAATCACAAATTCATCCCCCCCCAAACGAGAGACCGTACTGATACCCACCCCAGGAAAATCAGGACTCAAATGAGCTAACGTTTGCGAATCATGTCCGAGAGTGGCCAGAAGTCGTTGGGCCACCGTTTCGAGTAACGCATCCCCCGCCAAATGGCCCAGACTGTCATTAATGACCTTAAAGCGATCGAGGTCCAAAAATAAGACCGCAAACTCCGGAGAATTGGACGTATTATGGATGAGTGTATTGAGTCGATTCATCAACCAAACCCGGTTCGGGAGTCCCGTCAGAGAATCATGAAGTGCATCATGAGCTAACTGTTGTTCCCGTTGTTCTAACTCCCGTTGCGTCACTTGCAGTTGATGAATCGTGTCTTCGAGTTGATGCGTGCGATCGCCCACCAACTTCTCCAACTGCTGATTCTGGTTGGCCAGAGAATCCGTTAAACGGCGTAACTTGAGATGCAACTGCACCCGAGACAAGACCACATCCTCATAAAAGGGCTTGGGGATATAATCGACCGCCCCCAAACTTAACCCCATCACCTGATGCTCAATATCCGATAACGCCGTCATAAAAATCACCGGAATATCCGCCGTATCCGCCATTTCCTTCAAGCGGCGACAGGTTTCAAACCCATCAATTCCCGGCATCATCACATCCAAACAAATCAAATCCGGTGGATCATACTGAGCCCGTTCGATCGCACTTTGGCCATCCCGAGCAATGAGAACTTCATATCCAGACCGTTCAAGTAGATTAGAAAGGACCTCCAAATTGGCTGGATCATCATCAACGATTAGAATCGATTGGGTTGCCGTCGGGATTGCATTCATCAGAAGTTTGAGTTAGGACCGATTCAGTAGCTCTAAAATAGCCTTGTCTTGATAGCCACGAGCAAGTTGGTTAAGCTGTTGCACAAACGGTTCTAATTGAGGATTGTCGAGCCGGAACCGGTCGGCCACCTCGATTAACCGTTTCAGACTGCCGCGTTTCGCCAAATGCGTTAACTCATCGAGCTGTTGGGAGTCGGGAAACACCATCGGCTCCGCATCGAGGACAGGTAAGGTTCCGGCCGCCTGGGAGAGTTCCCGAGCCGGCTCATAGATCCATTCTAAATTGAGATACTCTTGCAGGCGTGCCAACAAGATCTCCGTATCGATGGGTTTCCCGATAAAATCGTTGCAACCCGCCGCAAAACTGCGATCGCGCTCCTGAACCAACGTACTCGCCGAAGCGGCAATAATCGGCAGATGAGCCAAGGCGCGGTTCGCCCGTAATTGACGAATCAGCTCAAACCCATCCATACCGGGCATCACTAAATCCGTTACCACTAAGTCCATCGGTTGTTCAAGAGCTAGGCTGAGGGCCGGTTCTCCATGTTCAGCTTCGAGTACCTCAAACCCTAACTCAGCTAAGAAATGGCATAGCGTCAGCCGATTGGCCGCCTGATCATCAACAATCAGGATGCGACGGCGTGGTCCCTCATAGCCGCGATAGAACGCCAACCCAGTCTCCGACTCATCCTCCAACCCGGTTGAGGCTTGAGGGAACCAGAGTTCAAACGTAAAACAACTTCCCTGGCCCAACTCACTCTCAGCCTGTAAATGTCCCCCCATCTGATGGACAATTTTTTGGCTAATGGTTAAGCCCAAACCCGTTCCCTCAGAATGGAAGGAGGGATCACTCACCTGTTCAAACGGTAGAAAGACCCGCGAGAGCTGTTGAGCACTCATACCAATCCCCGTATCTCGCACCGCGAAACGAATTAGGCTGCGATCGCCCGTCGCCTCAGACGCCGACTGAACCCGAGACACCTCAAACCTGACCTCTCCCACCTCAGTGAACTTAATCGCATTCCCCAACAGATTAATCAGAACCTGACGCAACCGCTTTTGATCGCCAATAATCGCCTTCGGCAGGGTTTCAGCCGCCTCACAGACAAAGGTCAACCGCTTCTGAGCCGCCTTCAGTTCAAACATTTGGACCACCGTGTTCAGGAAATTGGCCAGAGGAAAGGGATTATAAACCAGGGCCATCCGCTGGGCTTCCAACTTGGAAAAATCGAGAATATCCTCAATCAGCGTCAATAAATGGGTTCCACATTGATGAATCACCTCCACCCCATTGAGAACCGCTGGGGGAAGATAGGCTTGGCGTTTAAAGATCTGACTATAACCGAGAATGCCGTTGAGGGGGGTTCGTAATTCGTGACTCATATTCGAGATAAATTCACTTTTAGCCCGGTTTGCCAAATCAGCCGCTTCCTTAGCCTCTCGCAATTCCACCTCCGCCCGTTTACGCTCAGTACAATCGTTCCCAACCGCTAGAATTTCCAATAACGTCCCATCGGGATTCAAGATAGGCTGGTTGGTCCAGAGAACCCAAACTAGGGTTCCATCCCGACAGACATTGGGATCTTCGCGAGTTGTCCGACAATCGGGATTGTCCACTAACTCTTGAGCAAACTGTCGCCAGTCAAAGGTGGTTTCGCTCTCAGGAATAATCACCGACAGCCGTTGTCCTCGTAACTCATCCTTACCATAGCCAAAAAAGGTTTCACCGTAACTGTTGATGAAGGTAATGAGGCCGTCGAGGTTCCAGCGCAGGATAATTGAGTTGGCCGTTTCGACGAGGGTTCGGTATTGCTCCTCTCTCGCCCGCAGTTCCGCTTCAGCCTGTTTCGTTTCACTGATATCGCGGATGGCCGCTTGGATGACAATGCTATCTTCGACTTCAATGGCACTGAGACAGACTTCCGCAAAAAAGGAACGGCCATCGAGTCGCCGGTGAATCCACTCAAACCGTTGTGAACCCGACGCTAAGACCTTTTCAATCCAGTCTTGGGCCGCCGCCTGGGAGGAACGGCCATCGGGTTGATAGGGCGGGGAGAGTCCCCAGGGTGTTAGACCATAAAACTCGTCTTTGCTGGCGACTTTAAACAGCTTCAACGCCGCATGGTTACAATCGCTAAAGCATCCCTCAGACAGTAGGGCGATCGCCTCCTGGGTTCCTTCGGCCAAAAGACGATAGCGGGTTTCTGAGCGATGGAGTTGAGCGGTAATGGCCTGTCGTTCTTGGATTTCTTGCTTGAGTTCCTGAGTTTGTTCAGCGACGGTGGCTTCTAAATGGAGGTGCGATCGCTCTAAATCATCACTCATGAGATTAAACGAATCGGCTAAATCGGCCACTTCCTGCGGTTGCTGCACCTGAACCCGCCGCGAAAAGTTGCCATCCGCCACATCTCGGGCCGCCTGCTGTAATCGCTTCACCGGGCGCGCAATCCAGTGAGAGGCCCACCAGCCTAACCCTCCCGCCACGGCGATCGCCACCAAACAAATCATCAAGGTTTGACGACTACTCCCGTCAAGATGACCCAAAAACTGGGATTGAGGAATCGTCGTTACCAGAAACCAATCGAGTCCGCCCTCCATCTCAAACGGGGTAACGTTGACAAAATGAGGAACCTCATTGAGACTTAACTTGAGACGCTGCGGCTCATTGAGGTTTTTCCAGGATCCCATTTTGCTCTGGATGCCAATGCTAATCTCGGCAATTTGGGAAAATTGACTGTCCTGGGCCAGAGTGTGCTGCTGAATTTCGTGCAAGAATTGCCCCTGGTCCGGGTCAGAGATCGCCAAGGAGGTCGCTAGAAGTCGCCCTTGGCGATCGACTAAAAAATATTCTCCTTGGTCGCCGAGATGATGATGACGCAGCAGATCATTGAGGGTGATCAGTTCCACCGCAACACTCATCACGCCGAGGGGATTGTCCCTCGGCCCGACGAGTTCCGAAAAGGTAATCAACGGACTTAACGGAGGTAGCGGAGAGATCACCACCTCACTCCAGCCGGGAGTCCCACGACGTAACGTCGTCTGATAGCTGAGAATTGTTTGCGGGTTAAAGTCCCTCAAGCCTTCATCTTCCTCAATAGCCGTCCCCATTTCGTCCACCCATAAAGCTCGCAGGCGGCCATGGCGCCGTTGTAGGGTTAAACTGCGATCGCCGCTTTCCTGAATCACCCCCATCGCATCCCCATTCACATTGACAAAGCCAATGGCCGAGACCAGAGGAAAGGTTTGTAACTGATGCCATAAGAGGGCTTCAATATAGTCAATCGAGGCGGGATCGAGGAGTTGGCTTTCGAGATGGCGGCGATTGAGATGGGAGACCTGAATCAGCGTTTCGAGATGTTCTTCGAGATCATGAAGGGCCATCTCACTCATCTGCTGTTGATGGGCCTGTCCCATGGTCTCACTCGCCAAACGACTATTGCGAGCAATCAGCCACCCCGTCACGCCGACGGCTAAGGCAATTTGCAGGGCAAACGGCGCCACCAAAACCGCTCGCAACGGAATCCCTCGGCGCGGTTGACGGACTCGTGGCGGGCGTATTGAGGCCAAGACATCCGCAGACTTGAAGGGACGTTTCATCTTACCAGCCCCAACTGCCTCGAATGCCTTTAAACGGGCCAACAATGTCTTGAGTAATCCAACCGCCGTAAAAGTCTCCTGGCTGGGCGTCTACCTGTTCGCCTCGGACGTAACAGGCGTCCATTTGACTGGCATAAAAACTCACATAATTGGCGATCGCCGCAAACTCAGGCACCGGATTGGGATAGTACCAGGCCACCTCGGAGGCCCGTTTATCTCCCACCTGAACGCTGTAATAGCGACAGGCCCCTTTCCATTCACAAAAGGTTTGTCGTGGTGAGGAGATCAGACAGTCCTTTTTAATGTCCTCTGGCGGGAAGTAATAGACTGGAGGATGGCTCGTTTCGAGGACTCGCTGGGTTCGTTCGCTATCGGCAATGATCTCGCCATTGAAGACAATCCAGAGACGACCTGAAACCGGTTCTAAGCGAGGCGGCCGGGGATAGTCCCAAACGGATTCTTGTCCGGGTTTCGGTTCGATGCGTTGTGGTCGATTAAACATAAGTCTGATGTCGGTGAAATTCTCGGCTAACTGGCATTTCTTTAGCCTAGCGACCGGGGAGATAAATCGCTAGGGTTAGGGGGTCTTTAGGCGATCGCCGTGGTTCCGGCTAGATAGTCTCGCAGTTGCTGTTCATGGTCATGACAGAGATTACCATAGGGGATCTCCTCTCGGTGAAAGGCTCGCACGTCCAAGACTTCCTGAGTATCTTGCGGGTTAAAGGTTCCCGTCACTTGGGCCGCCACGACAATGGAAATTGAGTGAATCCGGGGATCGCGATCAGGGTGGGAATAGACCCCCACCAATCGCCCCAACTCATGTAACTGTAATCCCGTTTCCTCATACAGTTCTCGCCGCGCCGCCGTGGGGAGATCCTCCCCCCAATCAATCATTCCACCGGGAAGTCCCCAGCGGCCCGTATCCCGCCGCTGAATCAAGACTAATTTCCCCGCATCCTCCCCCTCGATCAGTTCGGCCACCACCGTTGTTCCCGTAATGGGATGGCGAAAAATCACGCCCATGACTGTTTTGATATACCGCCAAATTTGTTGAGCTAACATCTTCATACCCCGCTTATAATGTGCCAAAAAAATGAGTCGTTAATCTTGAACCTTTGGCGATTTTTAGCCTTATAATATTTACTATTGACGATTGATTTGTTCCAACAATTGTTCCGTTCGTTGAACCCATTGCGGTTGATTTTGGACTTGATAGCGATCGCGGGCATAAACTAGCACCTCCCGCGCATTCTCAAAATCACCCTGCTGAATAAACACCAACCCCGCCCCATAATAGGCATTCGCATAGCCCGGATTTGCCTCCCGCGATGCCCGAAACGCCGTAAGCGCCTCATCTAAATCTCCTTCTGCTAATAAAATAGCTCCAAGTTGATAATGCGCTTCCGTATAATTTGGATTGAGAGAAATCGCCTCACGCAATGCCCGTTTTGCCCGTCGAGTTTGCCCTCGTTCTAAATAGAGTAACGCCAAATAATAAGACGGTTCAGGTGCATTTTCCGTATGACGTTGCGCCAAACGAAACGCCGAAAACGCCTCATCCGAATCACCCTGTTGATAATGCAGTAGGCCGAGATTATAGTGAGCAAATCCTAATCGTGGATCTAAGTCGATCGCCCGTTGCAAATACTGACTCGCCCGAGGTAGATTATTAGCTTCGAGGAGAACTGCCCCAAGATTGCCATAGGCCAGGGCAAACCCCGAATCCGTCCGCACCGCCTCTAAAAACGCATCAGCCGCCAGTTGTAGCTCTCCCGACTGTCGCAGTGCCAGTCCAAGATTATAGTACCCTGGAGAAAACTCAGGATCGAGTCGTACCGCTTCCCGGAACGCCGCGATCGCCCCTGGGAGGTCGTTCTGTTGTACCAATTGCAAGCCCTGATTGAGCTGTCGTTCAGCAGCCGAATTCAGAGGAGACGAGTCAAACCCCGGCTGGGCCAATCCAGGCGACTGCCAAACCGGACAGGCCCCCACAACCAACCCAGCCATCGCGATCGCCCCAACCCCCAATCCCAACCATTGACCCCTCTCTCGCCACTCGATTAAGCCCATCACAACCCCTCACCACATATCAGATCTGACCTCAATTCTAGCGGCCGACCACAAAGGTACGCCCCCACCTCTTCCCCCCTCTTGCCTTTTGCCTCTTGCCTCTTGCCTTTCTTCCCCCTATGACCAGTGCCTTCGATCGCGCCATAATGCAGCGTTGTCTCAGCCTCGCCCGGCGGGCCTGGGGACAGACCGCCCCCAATCCCATGGTGGGGGCCGTGATTGTCCAAGGAGGAGAGATTGTCGGCGAAGGCTTCCATCCCGGTGCCGGCCAGCCTCACGCCGAAGTCTTCGCCCTCCGACAAGCCGGCGATCGCGCCAAGGGGGCCACCATCTATGTCAGCCTCGAACCCTGTAACCACCACGGTCGCACCCCTCCCTGTTCCGATGCCTTAGTTCAAGCCCAAGTGGCCAAAGTCATCATCGGAACCGTCGATCCCAATCCCAAAGTCGGCGGCGGAGGCATCGCCCGTCTACAAGAAGCCGGAATTGAAGTGGTCGTCGGCGTCGAAGAAGCCGATTGTCGCCGTCTCAACGAAGCCTTCTTCCACCGCATCACCCATCAACGACCCTTTGGCATCCTCAAATACGCCATGACCCTCGACGGCAAAATCGCCAGTCAACAGGGCCATAGTCGCTGGGTGACCGGAACCCCCGCCCGGCAACGAGTCCACCAGCTTCGCGGCCAGTGTGAAGCGGTGATTGTGGGAGGCAACACGGTACGCAAAGATGACCCCCATCTCACCTGTCATAACCAGCAATCGAAGAACCCCCTACGAGTGGTCATGAGTCGTCGCCTAGACTTACCCGAAGCGGCCAAACTCTGGGATGTCAGCGAAGCCCCCACCCTCGTCGTCACCGAAACCGGCGTAAAACCCGAGTTTCAGCAACAGTTGCGCGATCGCGGTGTAGAAGTCCTCAGCTATCCCCAGCTAACCCCCACCGTGGTTATGGAAAACCTCTATCAACGGGGAATGATGTCAATTCTCTGGGAATGTGGCGGTCAATTAGCCGCCAAAGCCATCTCAGAAGGGATGGTTCAGAAAATCATGGCCTTCATCGCCCCCAAACTCATCGGCGGCGACTCCGCCCCAACGCCAATTTCCTATCTCGGGTTCAATCAGATGACCGAAGCCCTCCCATTACAGGATCTCCATTGGCAGACGGTTGGCGAAGATTTACTGCTTGAGGGATATCTTTGGGGCAAGAGGCAAGAGGCAAGAGGCATAACCCACCCCTAACCCCTCCCAAGAGGGGATGGCAAGAGGCAAGAGGCAAGAGAACTGTTCCCTTCCCCTCCTGGGAGGGGTGCCCGCAGGGCGGGGTGGGTTCTTCCCTGTTCCGGTGTTCCCTGTTCCCTGTTCCCTAATCGAGATCTAAACTCAATTGAATACAACCATCATCCTCAACCTTGCGAGTGGGGATTTGGGGTTCAGACATAGCCACACCGCGATCGCAGTGGCCCGGAATCCGTTGATCGATCGCCAGCCAATTGCGGAAAATCAGCAGACGGTCATCTTGGGGGACATCGAGACGGTAAATCCGTAACACCTTCTTGTTGCGACGCTGACAGCGTAAACAGGTTAAGCCATAGCCAATTTTGTCCAGGAACCGCCGTAGAATCACCATGGGGGTGGAGTTTTTGGCTAAACCGATGCCGGTCGTGGTTTTGATGTCTTGACGGTATTTAAGGGCAATTTCCGCCAGCTTCTGGAGATCGGGATCATTGTTCGAGAGTTCTCGTTCCGGGGTTTCTAGGAACTTGTGAATCCCTAAAAGGTGCATTGTGCCAATCGTTGCCCCGAGTTGCGATCGGTTGAAGTCCGGTTGAAAGACTTGTCCTTGGCCTTGTTCGATAAGCTGTTGGACGATACGACGATCGCGATCGCGCAAAAACGATCGCCCGACGGTGAGGAAATAATGGAGACGCAGTTTCTGATAAGCCCCATGATCATCCTGTTGCACAAGGGCCTCAGTGACCGGAACCTTGTAACGACGGTGAAGTTCATATTTGCGCAAGGCCCGGCGATCGCTGGACCGTTTCACCAACCGTTTTTTAGACGCCCGATACTCCTGTTCCGTCAACTCTGGGGCGTTGACGATCGCCGCACATTCTTGTTGATAATTTTGCTGTTGCACCTCAGCAATGCGATCGTGCAGAGTATCCGAGGCGGATTTAGGGGCTTTGCGCGATCGCGATCGCCGTTTTCCAGGCGTGACCGGACAAATCTGATGTCCTTCAGCGTCTAGGGCCGCCACAATGGTATTGCGATAGTTGGCCATGGCCGCATTCAAACGAACTCCCATCTTGGCCCAACAGCGAAGCGACTCGGCCTGGAATCCCACATCCAACTCATCGAGGGCTTCAAAATCCGCCTGTTGCAACAGACGGACATTCAGTTGCGTCAACCGTTTCCCGGAAGTTAACAGCCCCGAAATCGAGGTCGATCCGTTGCCAACCTTGTTAAAACCATAGGGGGCCGCCCAAAGATAGCGGGGGACGGCATCGCGGACACGGGCCATAGCTTGACGCACCGTGTTGGCAGATTGAACCCCCTGGGCGATGGCCCAAACGGAGGTAAACACCCCCACCTCGTCAATACTGACCCCAGTTTCAATGGCCGGGGAGGCTAAAACCAGATCATAGTCTTTGAGGCAATGATTGAGATGCCGGGTACAGTGATAGGCGGGATGTTTGGGATCAGCCACAGACTCGGCATCAATGCGCAGGATACGATGATCGGGGAATTTTTGGCTGAAATAGGCTTCAAGCGATCGCGTCCCCCAACGACTGGTGAGTTTTTGGGCTGAGAGACAGACAAAGGGTTTACCGCCATTCTCGATATAGGTTTCGAGGTCTTTAACGAAGCGTTTGGGGGTGCTATCGCTGTAGTGATGCACCTGCCAAGACTCCTCAGCCGTGGGTTTCCAGGGATTGGCAATCAGGAACGGTTCGGTTTCTACCCCGGCTAACGTCGAGAGATACTCTAACGCCATGTCACTGAGATCCGCATCAGCCACGATCACTTGTCCTTGGTTGCCCAGGGTATTTTCCATGAGGCGTTTGAGCGATCGCAACACCGCCACCCGCTGACTACGACAGGTATCGGAGTTTAACCCATGCCAGAGGACCTGTTCGACTTCATCGAGAATCACCAGGGCATTCTGCCAATAGTCGGGGTCAAACTGGGCCTGGGAGTCGGGATGGAGAGAGTCGATACAGAGTCCCATCCCCACCTCAGGATGTCGCGGTTGGGCGAGTTGGCTGACGTAGGGCAGTTCAAACCGTTGACAGAGGGCTTCGATGAGTTGAACCCGGTGGCCGACGACTAACACCTTCTGTTGGCGGGCTTTGGCCTGTTGAACGAGGTGGTTGAGAAGTTCAGTTTTGCCGGTTCCTTTGGGGGAGTGAATGGCGACAAGAGGCTGATCCTCGGGGATGGCGATCGCCCCCAGGTAGCGTTGTTGAAGTTCAATGCTTGGGGTAACGGTGAGGGCGTTGAGGATTTGGGCTTTCCAGGTATTGAGGGGAAGGGAACCGTTAAACGCCTTAGTGAAGGCCTCCACGCCATGCTGGGCGATGAAATCGTCAACTCCTTTGCCCTGATCTGGGTTCCAGGTGACGATATGGACTGGACAACCGGCTTGATTGAGGAGATAGCCCGTTCGTTGCAGGGCAGTGTTGACGGCTTTAACGGTACTGGGTTTGCGATCGCGGTCAAAGACCAAATACATAGGGCGATCGCCTTGGCTGAGGCGTTGCAGTTGGGGAATCAGCCGCGATTTGCCTCGCCGTTGCCCCCATTGATCCCGTTCGACGCGATAGCCGCCATTAATACCGGGCAGGGCAATGGCGGCATAGCCGGCACTGAGGAGCGTTCCGGCTTTTTTCGCCCCCTCGGTGATGCAGAGGGGAATCTCTGGGTGATCGAGAATCCATTGCCAGAACCCAAAGTCGGATTTTGACTCATCGATGGCTTTGTGAGAGAGGGGAATCCCGGCGCGATCGGCGATCGCCTGCCACAGATGCAAGGGAACCCGCAGGGCAAACACCCCCGTACTGGTTTTGGGGGGATGTTCGTATTTGATGGGTTTGCTGGCTTTCTCGGGGGTACGGGCCGCCTGAGTGCGGGGTTGATCGGGTTTGAAGCAGCCCCAGAGGTCATCGTCTCCCGTGAGGAGATTGATGCCCGAACACCACCAACCACCGGCTTCAATGTGGCGGTAGCGTTGCAACGTCGGGCTAGAGAGGCGACCGTCGTTGCGTCGTGGCACATCGTTGCCGTAAAACAGATAGTCGTAAGGGCGGGTTCCTTCTAAAGACAGCACGTTAAGACGGGTCAGCGCCTCATCCACCTGGCTGGCTGACCATTCGAGTAAGTGATTCACAGTTGTTGGGTTAAGTTCGAGCGTATGCGAGGAGTAGTGACTGTATCACACGCTATATGTAGCGTGTCAATGGGTTGAATTTTTTACAAAACTCTGTATTTGGGGAGAGGGAACTCCGGAACTGGGAACAGGGAACAGGCAATCGGGTAGGGTGCGTCCCGGCTGCATTCAATTTTTGGCCTCAACCAAGGGGGTTAAAACTGCCGGGACGCACCGCTTTGAGGCAAGAGGCTGCATTCAATTTTTGGTCTCAACCAAGGGGGTTAAAACTGCCGGAACGCACCGCTTTGAGGCAAGAGGCAACCGCATTCAATTTTTGGCCTCAACCAAGGGGGTTAAAACTGCCGGAACTGCCGGAACGCACCGCTTCGTGGCTTCGTGGCGTGGTGGCGATCGCCCCCATTGGATCTCGTCAGTTCGGGAACCCGTACTAACCCCCAAGTTGCAGTGGGGTGTTGTTTTCCGGTACATTAGCACTCAGAGGTTGAGAGTGCTAAATCACTCACACCAACACCGCAATCTTGGCAACTGTCCACCGCTTCGGAGGCTGTTTGAGCCGGGATCGTGGATTGGAACAACCTCAATAAGACTAACGTAACTTGTAAATTTTGGAGAGTCTTTCTATGGCAGCCGTATCTCTGAGTGTTTCCACCGTTAAACCTCTCGCGGATCGTGTTTTTGTTAAGGTGAGTGCCTCGGAGGAGAAAACCGCTGGTGGTATCCTCCTGCCCGATAGCGCCAAGGAAAAGCCCCAAGTCGGTGAAATCGTCCAAGTCGGCCCCGGCAAACGCAACGAAGACGGGACTCGGCAAGAAGTAGATGTCCAAGTCGGAGACAAAGTTCTCTACTCCAAGTACGCCGGAACCGACATCAAACTCGGTAGCGATGAGTTCGTACTTCTGTCTGAAAAAGACATCCTGGCGATCGTTCAGTAGAGTCTGAGCCATCCCCTCGATTTCATCCATTTTTCTGTAAATTCACCCCCAAAGAGCTACTATGGCAAAACGCATCATTTATAACGAAAACGCCCGCCGCGCCTTAGAACGAGGCATGGATATCCTGGCTGAATCCGTTGCTGTTACCCTTGGCCCCAAAGGCCGCAACGTGGTTCTGGAGAAAAAATTTGGCGCACCTCAGATCGTCAATGATGGCATCACCATCGCCAAAGAAATCGAACTCGAAGACAACGTTGAAAACACCGGTGTTGCTCTGATTCGTCAAGCGGCCTCGAAAACCAACGACGCCGCCGGAGACGGAACCACCACCGCGACGGTTCTGGCTCACGCCATGGTTAAAGAAGGCCTACGCAACGTCGCCGCTGGGTCCAACGCCATTGCCCTCAAACGGGGAATTGACCGCGCCACCGCCCATCTGGTTGAGAAAATTGCCGCTCATGCGCGTCCTGTGGAAGATTCCACGGCGATCGCCCAAGTGGGAACCATCTCCGCCGGTAACGACGAAGAAGTCGGCCAAATGATTGCCAACGCCATGGATAAGGTTGGTAAAGAAGGGGTCATCTCCCTCGAAGAAGGGAAATCCATGACCACCGAACTGGAAATCACCGAAGGGATGCGCTTTGACAAAGGCTACATCTCTCCCTACTTCGCCACTGACACCGAGCGCATGGAAGCGGTGTTAGATGAGCCTTACATCTTGCTGACGGACAAGAAAATCAGCTTGGTTCAAGACTTAGTTCCTATCCTGGAACAAGTGGCTCGTTCCGGCAAACCCCTACTGATTATCTCCGAAGATATCGAGAAAGAAGCCCTGGCGACTCTCGTGGTGAACCGTCTGCGCGGTGTGCTGAACGTGGCCGCTGTGAAGGCTCCTGGATTCGGCGATCGTCGTAAAGCGATGCTCGACGATATCGCGGTTCTCACCGGCGGTCAAGTCATCACCGAAGATGCTGGCCTGAAACTCGAAAGCGCCAAACTGGAAATGCTCGGGTCTGCTCGTCGCATCACCATCACCAAAGACAACACCACCATTGTCGCCGAAGGTAACGAAGCCGAAGTTAAAGCTCGTTGCGAACAAATCCGTCGTCAAATGGAAGAAACCGATTCTTCCTACGACAAAGAAAAACTGCAAGAGCGTTTGGCGAAACTCTCCGGCGGTGTGGCCGTCATCAAAGTCGGTGCAGCCACTGAAACGGAAATGAAAGACCGTAAGCTGCGCCTGGAAGATGCCATCAACGCCACGAAAGCGGCTGTTGAAGAAGGAATCGTCCCCGGTGGTGGTACGACCTTGGCGCACCTGGCTCCTGGCTTGGAAGAGTGGGCCAACAGCAACCTGGAGAACGAAGAACTCACCGGTGCGCTGATTGTGGCTCGCGCCTTGACCTCTCCCCTGAAACGCATTGCTGAGAACGCCGGCCAAAACGGTGCAGTGATTGCTGAACGGGTGAAGGAAAAAGACTTCAACGTTGGCTACAACGCGGCTAACGGCGAGTTCTGCGATATGTTCGAGGCAGGTATTGTTGACCCCGCGAAAGTGACCCGTTCTGCGACCCAGAACGCCGCTTCTATCGCCGGTATGGTCTTGACCACTGAGTGCATCATCGTCGATAAGCCTGAACCCAAAGAAGGCGCTCCCGCTGGCGCTGGTATGGGTGGCGATTTCGACTACTAAGAGATTGCTCTGGGGTGAGATTTCTCTCACCCCAACTCGGGTGTATCTTTCGATGCACCTCCCCTCGCAACGGGTTTGCGGGGGTTTTTTTGTGTGGGGCTTGGGTTATGCTGGAGCCAGTTTAAAAAACTCCTGTCAGGCTATGGAACCAGTTGAATGGGGATTGTTAGCAATTGCCGCATTGATGGCTAAGAAATCCTTGGAAACGACCAGCGACACAGTAACCAAAGAAGTTCTCAAGGCGGTGTTTGCTAAGCTGAAACCGCTAGGGGAGCGCCTTTCTCAAGCAAGTTTAACTCTCCTGGGGACGCGGGTGCAGCAGCAGCTTCCAGAGGGCGAAGACCCATTCGAGCATCCGGTTCAGTTGGTGGACATCGTGGCAACGGAACGGGACAATCCGGAAATGGCGGCCCTGATTGAGGAAGTTCAGGCCCAGCTTCCGTCCCTAGAAATTAGGATTGACCGTCGCAAGCAGCAAGGCATCGTCATCAATGACCAGGGAACGGCTCACTTCCACCAGGCGATCGACCAGCATTTTAGCTAGAGTAGCACCTCGTGAACAACCGCGACCAGCAAGGATTCAACGCCAACGACAATGCCAAAGTTGAGATCAATCAGATGGTGCAGAACTTTGCACCGCCTGAGACCCGAGACAATAGCGAGACGAAACTCCTCAACGCCATTAAAAACGAGGTAGCGTCACGACTGGCGCAGTCACTGCATCGGCGAGTGTACGTGGAACTGGACAAAACCGAAGACCCGAGCCAGGTCACATCGCCTTGGTCGATGGATGTAAAGCTCGGGCATAATTCCGGGGAGAAATGCCCCGAGGAAACCCATATCGTCTCGATTTTCGACAAGAAGGAAATTGGCGGACGGCTTTTGATTCTGGGTGCGCCGGGGTCTGGAAAGACAACGCTGCTCTTGCAATTAGCAGAAGAGTTGGTGCAGCGAGCCGAGGCAAACGCTAAGGCTCCCGTTCCCGTGTTGCTCAACCTCTCCGCTTGGAAAACCCAGTACAGCGATATCCGTAGTTGGATGGTGGTGGATCTCAAGCAGAAGTACGGGGTGCGTCAAGACATCGCCGAGGGCTGGATTGAGGCGGGCCGCATTTTGCCGCTACTGGATGGGTTGGATGAACTCATGTCCCAACGTCAGGAGACTTGCGTGCAGGCGTTGAATGACTTTCTGCCGGACTGGACTGGAACGCCCCTGGTGGTTTGCTCCCGGTTCGAGGAGTATCAGGTGTATGAGAGCAACTTAGGGTGATGTAGAGATTGTGATTGAAAATCGTGGCGCGCCCCCCTGTACCGTTGCCCGCGTTGCCATCATTCTGGACGAGCCATC
>NZ_JAWOCL010000016.1:0-11807 GCF_046483825.1 Sodalinema sp. | reverse complement strand
GAGACCCTGACGCAATCCAAGGTGGAACTTGGGAAACCTTAGAAAAGGTGCTACAAAGAGGAGGTTATCATAAGGGTGGCTTAGAGAAATTGAGAGCAGCAAGGGAGATTGCACCCCATATGAACCCCTCTGTTAACCGTTCTAGGAGTTTCCAGGTATTTTACAAAAGTTTGTTGGAGATTACCGAAATTCACCACTGAAGATGCAGGCGACATCAGTGGTCATTATCCATCTCAGTTAGGGTTAATCGTTCAACTCCGCTGCTTCCAGGAGAATGGGATTGACATCAAACCAGGATTGACGGCGTTCTTGATACTCGAAGACCATGCGGCTGCGAATCAGGTTCTCATAGCCGACTTGGTCTTGCACTTTCTGGGTTTGGCGCACCTCCCGCAACAACTCCCACTCCCGAGGGGAAATCGCCAGGGTCATCTCATTACAGCGATCGATAATAGCTTCTTCCAGAGTAGCCTCAGTTAAGGGAAGTTGCATCTCTTCTTCGACCCATTGAGACAGCAATTGCAGTAAATCCCGCACATGGCCGCCAGTCACTCGACAAAGGCGGTCAAACACCTCGGGAGTCTCGAAAATCTCCCCAATTCGCTCTAGGCGTTCGGCTTCGGTTAACTGGGGAAAGGCCCGGGCCAAGACCATTTGTTTGAGTTTCGCTAACCCTTCAGGATAATCTTCGCCGTTGCGATGACGAATGGAGACCATGGGGAGACATTCGGGTTTATATTGAAAGCGTTGGGTCAAATTGCCAAATTCGTTGGAAAAACGCAAGCCTAATGGCATGGTATAAACGGTGTGACAGGCGAGTTTTGTGAGTAATTCGCCTCGGTCAACGAAGAGGTATTCTTGTTGCGATCGCCCCGAAGGTTTAGGACGATTATCGATGCGATCGAGGTTATCGACAATCACCACTAATCCGGCATAGCCTTTCGCGTTCAATGACTCAATTCCCGGTTGAATCAACTCGTTATTAATGCTATTGAGTAAGCCGGTAATTTGGGGTCCCAGATATTGGCTTAATTTCTCCCGTGTCTGGGAGTCATTTTTGGCTTTCACAGTCAGGGAGGCGATTCCAGCGGAGAGAGACAGGGATTTTTTACTCGTATCCACTTCTCCTTTCAGGGTTGAGGTTCCTAGGGAGGCTTTCAGGTCAATTTCTGTGGTTAAGACCTCGTTGGTACGCTGAATTAGCCGCCGCAACCCCGTCGCTTCGGGTTCAACAATGTCTTCTAATTTGGCGCTAACACGCTTGGCGATGGTCAATACGACATCGACAATGTCCACATCGGCGGTATCGAGATCTTCGTCGGATTCAAAGTTAACGACACAAAATCCTTCGGCTTCGAGTTCGGCTTGTAATTTATGCAGTTCGGTGGATTTTCCGCAGCCAATATGTCCGGTAAATAGGGAACAACTGGGTTTATCTCGCAGTAAGACGCTGATGCGATGTTTGAGTTTGCGGATGCTATCGTGACCCCGGACTTGGGTGAAGTCAATATAATATTGTCGGTCTTCTTCTTGGCTAATGTTTAGGGTTTTGCTGGGATTGATGCAGTTGAAAAATTCTGTATAGTTCAACATAAACAAACCACTTATGTATTAACAATAAACCGCAAACTATGAGGGTTGATTAGAATATTTAGGATTCAGGGTGAATAGAGAAATTTATTACAGGTTAAATCAATTCCCGTAGGGGCGAAAAATTTTTCGCCCCTACTACAATTTGGCATCCAAGGCAACCCATTAAATTCGATTTTTTGCAAACCCATTTCTTGTTAATCATCCTTTAAAGTCGTTCTCCGGTAACGGCGATCGCACCCGGTTCAGGCGGCCAGGGATCACAGTCGAGTCGCCCTAACCAGCGTTGCCAGATCTCCCACGCTAGGCTATCTAGGGACTGAAGGCGATCGCCCGACAGACGCAACCGCTCCCGAGGGGGAATCCCCGCCCGAGTCCGTAGCGCCCCCGTTAACGCCCCTAAAATCGCTTTAACGTCTTGTGAGTCACAATTGGCGCTAAAGCCATCTCCTTGAAACGCTAGGAGGGTGCTAAGAGCTTGTTTGAGTGCTGGGGTAGGGTTGATAATTTGCTCAGATTGGCTCAGGAGGCGATCGCCCACGGCCAACCCCACCGCCATCGCCAACGGCTGTAACGCGGGGGCTAACTCCGACACCACCTCTAAGCGCTGATGGTACAACAAGCCCACCACCGTAGCTAGGCCCAGTTGCACGGGGAACTCGGCATATTGGGGATGGTGTGATGGGAGGGTTCGCTGCTGAATGAGGGAGTTGAGGAGTTCTGGGGGGATGGTTTCCCAGAGAGATGGCCCCGAAGACGGGTGTAGATAGCCTAACTCAGCACCCAAAACCGCACCGCGAAAGCTCTCAAATCGGGGTAAAACCATTAAGGGCATCACGGTGCGGTTTTAGGATGGGGTGTTGGCGCGATCGCCTAAATGTTGAACTAGGGCCTGAAGTCCCAGAATATAGCTATAATAGCCGAAACCACTAATCTGCCCAACGGCAATCGGGGCGATGTAGGAGTGGTGACGAAAGGCCTCCCGCTGGTGGATATTGCTGAGGTGAACTTCCACAGTGGGCAACTTCACGGCGGCGATCGCATCTCGTATCGCAACACTGGTGTGAGTATAGGCGGCGGGGTTGATGAGTAACCCTTGATACTGGCCCCAGGCGGCCTGGATGGCGTCAACTAAGGCCCCTTCGTGATTCGACTGAAAGCACGAAACTTTAACCTGTAAAGTCCGTGCCTGTTCTTCGATCTGTTTGTTGATTTCGGCTAACGATGTTGAGCCGTATACATTGGGTTCCCGTTGACCTAACAAGTTCAGATTCGGCCCATGGAGGACAAGAATCTGAAGCGAGGGGCCTTGGCTGGACGATGACACCAAGAGACTAACGACGAATCCGGCGATCGTTAACCGGAATCGGAATTGCCTCGGGTTCGGGTTGTGCGTCGGGTCCGAGGACTGCATCAATGAGTTTGCGAGTCCATTCTCGAACCTTGTCCAATACCTTTTCGATGTAATCCATTAATCCGATAGCTCCTTCAGTTGAGCCGCAAGTCTTGACTCGCCGGTCAAGGCACGACAGCTTTAACAGTTTTAGGCGTTACTATCATCATAGCGAAATCCCTCCAAAGGGTCAAAGTTTTAAGCTAAATTTTGCAATTCACCAACCGATCACCAACCGGGGCGACGAGCCAGGAGTTGGGCGGCCGCCGGGGCGGGGAGGGGTTTGGCGAACCAATAGCCCTGACCGATATCACAGCCGAGTTGTCGCAGTTGTGCCAGTTGTTCGGGGGTTTCTACCCCTTCGGCGATCGCATCTAAGCCCAGGGTATGGGCCAATTCGAGAATGGTGCGGATAATGGCGCGATCCTGGGGGGAATCCTCCATCCGCCAGACAAAGGAACGGTCAATTTTAAGGGTATTTACGGGGAAGCGATTAAGATAACTCAGGGAACTGTAGCCGGTGCCAAAATCATCAATTCCTAACTTCACATCCAGGGCTTTGAGATCATGAAGAATCTCCAAGGTGGTCTGGATTTCTTCCATGACTGCACTTTCGGTAATCTCTAATTTCAGACAATGGGGATCTAAGCCGGTCTCGCTCAAAATATCCCTGAGTCGTTGTTTCAAATCCGGCGACTGCAATTGATAGGGGGATAAATTGACACTGATAATACTGTTGGCATAGCGTGGAAACTGACTCTGCCAGGCTTGCATTTGATAACAGGCTTCATGGAGAACCCAGGCTCCTAAGGGAATAATCGCTCCGGTTTCTTCAGCCACGGGGATAAATTCCGCCGGCGACACCATCCCCCGTTGAGGATGTTGCCAACGGAGTAGGGCTTCAAACCCGGCAATTTCCCCAGATCTAAGATCCACCAGGGGCTGATAATAGACCCGGAAGCGATCGCCCAACTCCGAGTGAGGCAAGTTAGAATCGGTCAATCCCTCCTCATCGGTGTCATGAACCGGGGGGAGATAGACCTGGGAGTGACTCATCGACTCGCGGAGATCGAGTTCGAGTTGAAACGTCGCGATCGCCTGTTGTTGCACCTGAGCATCAAAGATAACGGGCTGCGATAATTGCAGGGCTTTGGCACGATGCATAGCACAGTTGGCATCATCGAGCAACAGGCACTGATGTCGCTGCTGGCCAAAGGCCACCCCAAAACTCGCGGTGAGAAACACCGGCTGTCCTGTCTCTAAAATAAAGGGACGTTTCAGACGGCGACGCAGTTGTGCCGCCACCTCCATCACCGCATCGAGATGGGGTGGATTGGGCAAGAAAATGGCAAATTCATCGGCCCCCGTCCGAGCCAGATAGTCCGAAGGCTGTAAGGCCGATTGTAGGCGTTTAGTAATATCGATCAAGATGCGATCGCCGGTTTGGTAACCCAGACAAGCATTCACCGCCTTAAAGCGATTGAGATCCAAGACAACAGCTCCCAGGGAGTTTTGACGTCGCGATCGCCAAAACCGCCAGTCTGGAAGCATCTGATAGACAACAGTCTGATTGGGAAGTCCGGTGAGGCGATCGTGTAAAAAATGATGGGTCAGGCGATAGATCGAAGTCAGCACAATCCCCAGAACCATCCCCCAACGCACCCAAATTCCCGGCAGCCAAATGGCCATGGCGAATAGCCCTTGTTCTACTAGAATCAACCCCAACCCAGCCAACACCAGTCCCCCCAGCAATCGCTCCGGTCGTCGTAGCCGCCAAACCAACGCCATCACCAAGATGATCCAACTCCAACCCCACAGGAGTTCAATGGTTGTGGGAAAGACGCGCCAGGGCCGTTGTTGCCCAAACGCCAAGCCCAGCAATTGTTGTACCATCTGTCCATGGACTTCGACTCCCGGCATCTTCACATGATGGCTGTCGGTTTCCGTCGCACTGAAGGGAGTGGCAAATAGATCCCGTAAACTTGGGGCCGTTGAGCCGATTAAGACAATGCGATCGCGTAATAATTGCGGATCAAATTCCTCATCCAATAACTCACCAATAGATAGACGCTGAACCTGACCTGGACGGGCAGAATAGTTAAGGAAAATCTGATACCCCGAATCATCAATGTGGTGATAGCCCCCGGCTGAGGAGGACAGAGGAACCAAAAGTGACTCGCCCAAGCGAATCCCATCCGGATGACTCGGAGCGGCTTCTAAGCCAATGTCTTCAGGTTCTAGGTATTTTAGGGCGACTCGTAACCCCAAAGAATAAGCCGTCTCTCCGCGTTGAGTCTTGGCAAACAAGAGATGACGGCGTAGCACTTGATCGCGATCAATAACGACATCATTAAACCCCAGTCGTTCCGGGGGAACATTGGCTGAGGGGGTTAACGATGTGGCGATGTTCTCAATGGCGATGAGATTCTCGGCCGCCAGTTGGTCGTTTAGGAGGTCCTGACCTTCACCCACCGCCACATTCCGATAGAGATCTAAACCAATCACGCGAGGGGTATGGACTTGTAAGGCCGCTAACACCTCTGCCAGTTTGCGATCGCTGAGGGGCCACCGGTAGCGCTCAATATCATCTTCGCTGATCTCTAAAATCACCAGACGAGGATCGACCTGAGATTGACTGGCGCGACGCATGGCCGCATCAAAGGTCGCCAGTTCTCCCATCTCAAAGCTACCGACGGTTCGCAGTAGGATCATCACTAGGATGACGAAGAGATTGAGCAACAGCAGGGAGCCATTAAGACGGATTTTGTGAGTCGCCCGGCGATGTCGTAGCTGCCAAAGTGACGGCTGAGTCGACAGATACTGTCGTAGTCGTTTCACAGATGTAAGCTGTTTGAGAGTTGGTGAATCACTCACAAGAGCAAGAAACCTCTCTAACTCGGCTGAGGAATCGTGACATCAATCAGGGTGACATCTTGGTTTGGACTGAGTTGGTCGAGGGGGGGGTCAATGGCCGCGCGATCGCCCACCACTAAGGTCACCAACTGCTCAGGATTAAGATAGGTTTGGGCCACACGCAAGACATCTTCAACCGTTGTCGCCTTAACTCGGTCTTGATAGCGAAAGAGAAAATCACTGGGGTAGTCGTAATAATCGTAGGTCAACAGGCGCGATAGAGTTTGGGCGCGGCTGGCAAAGTTAAAGACAAAGGAGTTCAACGTTGAATCCTTGGCCAATTGCAACTCCTCAGCGGTAATGGGTTCGCGGCGAATGCGCTCAATTTCCCCTCGTACTGACTCAATAAAGGGAACGGTGGCCTCAGAGCGAGTTTGTCCCCCAGCCCGGAAAACGCCAGGATAGTCATATTGAGTTCCCCAAAAGCCATAGACCGAGTAGGCTAATCCTTGGCGCGATCGCACCTCGTTAAAGAGACGACCCCCAAAGCCACTCAGAACATTGTTCATTACCCCCAGAATCGGATAATCGGGATCATTGCGGACGCCACCGAGATGGCCGAGTTCGACATAGCTTTGGGTTAACTCCGGGCGGTCAACGAGAAATACCCCACTCTGTTGAGCTTGAGACGGCTGGCGCAACTGCTGCGACAAGTCCGGGAGACTCGACCCCGTCGCCTGCCAATCTGCCAGTTTTTGCTCAATTAAGGGTCTCATCTGATCCCGCTCAAAGTCGCCAACTACCCCGAGAATTAGGCGATCGGGTTGGACAGATTGTTGATAAAACTGTTGTAGATCCTGCCGCTCAATCGCTTCAACCGTTTCATACTCCATCGTCCGAGCATAGGGACTCTCGTCACCATAGACCAGTTTCTGAAACTCTCGTTGAGCAATATCACCGGGTTCATCATTACGTCGGGCAATTTGTCCCCGCGCCTGGTTTTTAGCCAGGGCCAACTGGTCTGGGGCAAAGGCCGGCTGACGCAGCACCTCCACAAACAGATCAAATACTGTCTCTACGTCGGAACTGAGGGCATCAAAGCGAACCGTTCCGCGAGTGGTCTCAATGGAGGCTTCAATGGAGGCGGCTTTTTGTTCGAGTTCCCGATTGAGGATCTCGGGAGGATGATTTTGAGTTCCGCCCGAGCGCATTAAGGCCCCCGTCATCCCCGCTAAGCCCACTTTATCGGCCGGTTCAAAGCGACTTCCCGTTTCAACGAGCGCCACCCCTGAGACAAGGGGCAACTCATGATCTTCGATGAGATAGACCCTGAGACCATTATCGAGTTGGAATTGGTCATAGTCGGGCAGTTGGACCTCCGGTAAGGGGGGAAACTCAAGCTCAGTGTAATGTCGCGGGGTGGCGGCTACAGAGGCCGGGGGATGCACCAGTTGGCTGATGAGTAAGCCGACGAGGAACAAGAGCGCCCAGTAGGGGCGTAGGCTTTTGCGAAAGGGGGTTTGGGATGGCTGAGACATGAGTTGAGGATAAGGGTGAACGAGGTGAATAAGACAGGGATGAGACTCGGCTTTCTAGGAGGACCTAGGAGGGGAGGAGTTTACCGACGGTGCGATTGTTGGGGCGGAAGGTTTCTTGGGCCAGGCGGCGGATGTCCTCGCGGCTCACGGCCTCGATGGCTTCGAGTTCTCGGAAGAGATTATGCCAATCTCCGGTTTTGGCTTCATATTCGGCTAAGAGACTAGCCATGCCGGAATTGGAGTCGAGCGATCGCACCAAACGGGCTTTGGCCTGGGTTTTGACCCGTTCTAGGTCCTCTGGGGCCACAAGGTCTTGTTGAATGCGCTCAATTTCGTGCCGCAAGGCGGTTTGAACTTCCTCTAGGCTATGATTCGGGGCGGTGAGGGCGTAAAACAGAACCAGGTTGGGGAATTTGTCGCCGGGAAAGCCGTTAAATCCTTGGGCGGTGAGAGCGATTTGCTGTTGTTCGACCAGGGATTGATAGAGGCGGGAGGTACGGCCATCACTGAGTAGGGCCACGAGTAATTCATAGGCGGCGTTGTCGGGATGGGTGCGGGCGGGGCGATGATAGCCTTCGAGGTACCAAGGCTGACTGGGAAATTGGACGTCGACTTGGCGAGGTTCTTGTTGTGAGGGTTCGACTTCCCTGACGGCTGGGGGAGTCGGACCGGGTTCGTAGCGGCCAAAGTAGGTTTCTGCCAAGTTTTGCACTTGAGAGAGTTCGACATCGCCAACGATGGCGACGGTGAGATTGTTGGGGACGTAATAGGTTTTGTAGAAGTCGTAGGTGTCTTCGGTGGTGAGGTTGCGAATGTCGGCTTCGTGACCAATCACCGGCTGGCGGTAGGGATGTTCCGAGAAGGCGGTGAGGAGGAATTCTTCGATGAGGCTACCGATGGCGGAATTGTCGGTCCCGAGGCGGCGTTCTTCGAGGATGACGTCTTGTTCTTTGTAAAATTCTCGGAAGACCGGCTCTAGGAAACGCTCGGACTCTAGGGACATCCAGAGTTCGAGTTTGTTGGCGGGAAAGCTATAGAAGTAACGGGTTGCGTCGGCGGAGGTGGTGGCGTTGAGGCCGACGCCGCCATATTGTTCGACGATCTGACCGAATTCATTTTGAATGATGTATTCTGAGGCCTGTTCTTGGACGGCTTGGAATTCGGCGTTGAGGCGGGCGGCCTCTTCGTTGTTCCCGGCGGCTTGGGCGGCTCGGATTTGTTGGTGAAGCTCGTCGAGTTGGGCGAGCAGGGGGGCTTCGGCGTCGTAGTTTTTGGTGCCGATGCGTGGGGTTCCTTTGAAGGCTAGGTGTTCGAGGAAGTGGGCGACGCCGGTTTTGCCGGGGGGTTCGTTGGCCCCGCCGGCGTTGGCGTAGGTCATAAAGGAGATGACGGGGGCGTCGTGGCGTTCTAGGACAATGAATTTCATGCCATTGTCCAGGCTGAATTCTTGGATTTGAGCTTCGGTGCGATCGAGGTAAGGCTCGATGGAGGCGGCATAACTGGGGGCGGCGATCGCACTGAGGCTCAACAGGATGGGAAGCAGCAAGGCGATCGCCCGCTGGCCAAGGCGGCGAAGCATTGGGAGTCTGTGCAAAGGAGGCGATTGAGTCAGCATAAGGTTAGCAGGATTGGGTCTGGTGAGTCGAGCGCTGGTTTTTTAGGTGAGTCAAGATATAGAAGTTTTGCGATATATAACTTCTAATAACAATCTGTGAATCTTTGGGTGTGTTTTGCAAAATTTGTTCCAGAATAATGTTAGCAACTCCACGCTAAATCTTCGAGTTTGATAATACCGATGAAGACAATGCTTCACCCGACCCGCACCCCCGAAGCGGAAACCCGCACGCGAATTTTAGCATCGGCTCGTCGGTTATTTGCCCGTCAGGGGTTTGAGGGGACGACAACCCGCGCCCTGGCTCGGGCAGCTGGTGTGGCTGAGGGAACCCTCTTTCGGTATTTTGACAATAAAAAAGCCATTTTGGTAGAAGTCGCGACTCAGGGGTGGGTGGAAATCCTCACGGACTTACTGACGGAACTGAGTGAGATGGGGAGTTATACGGCGGTGTCTCAGGTGATTCAGCGTCGGCTGTTCCATCTCCGGGAAAATGCGGATCTGATGCGAGTGTGCTTTCTGGAGGCTCAGTTTCACCCGGAACTGCGCGATCGCATTCAACATGATGCGATCGCCAAAATGACGGATGTGGCGGAAGCCTTTGTGGCAACGGGTATGGAACGGGGCGTGTATCGCCCCATGAACCCCCGTCTGGTGGCGAAGGTGTTTCTGGGCATCTTCGCCATCTCTGGGTTTAGTTATCAAACCCTCATGGAAGATAATCCTTCGCCCCAAGCCATGATCGAAATGGCCAATGGGTTGGCGGATATCTTCCTGAATGGGGTACTGGCCAAGGAGGCTTAGGGGGCCTCAGCTCAACAACTCCTCACCGATGCCCTGTTGGCCACGAAAGCCGGTGATAATGCGAGTTCCATCTTTGAGAACATGGATTTCCATCTGATCGCTGGCCCAGTCTAGGCGCGATTGTAACTCTGGGTTAAACACTCGCACGCGCTGGTTACGGGAGGAGACGAGGGAGGTGGGTTCGTGGATGGCCTGGTTCTCTAGGTAGGGGCCATCGATGAGAAGATCTAACTGCTCAAGTAAATCGGAGGCTCCTGGGGGTGCGGTGGGCGATCGTAATTCCTCTAAGGTAAAGCCGCTAAAGGACATCACTGTTAATCCTTGGGCTTTCAACCGTCGCGCCAACTCCGCCAAGGCGGGAGCTTGCCAAAAGGGTTCCCCACCCGAAAACGTTACCCCTTCGTTTAAGACATTGCTCGTCACTCGTTCGACTAACCCATCGACGGAAATGAGTTGATTGGCTTTAAAAGACCAAGAACTGGGGTTAAAACAGCCCGGACATTCCCGTAAACAGCCCTGTACCCAGATAACCGCCCGTTTACCGGGGCCATTCACTTCAGATTCATCCACATAGCCCATAATATTGACAAAGCCCGGCGGGATGGATTGGCTTGGACGTTGTGTTACAGTCATAGTTGCTCAATTACGTTTAAGTCATCAACGCTCAGCATCCTAGAAGCGATAAGAACACAGGTGTAACGAGAATTTTTAGTTGAGCTGCATCGCTTCATGGTGCTTGTTCGATAGTATAGCAATTCCTAGCTGAGAGGTCGATCAGGACCCTAAACCCCTCAAAATCATCTGATGACAGATTTGTAGATGCTGGTCGTCTTGCTGCAACAGGTCGAAATTAGCCTCAGCTACTAGCGGCCTTATTTCAACCAATGTTCACTAAAAAATTAAGACACAAAAGACCCATGACCTTTAACGATTTAAGCCCAGCTATTAAAGAGCAAATCAAAGACATAGCCGCTAACCATGGAGCCTATAACGTGCGGGTCTTTGGTTCCGTGGCGAGAGGAGAAAGCGATCAAAATAGTGACCTCGATCTTTTAGTAGACTACGATCTCAATAAAATTAGTCCATGGTTTCCCGTACGCCTCATCCGTGACCTAGAGAATTTACTCCAAATCAAAGTCGATATCGTCACCCCCGCAGGCTTAAAAGACCGTATCCGCCAACAAGTCCTACAAGAAGCCCGCCCCCTATGAGAAACGATATTGAACGGCTCAAAGATATCCAAACTGCCATTGCTAAAATCGAAAAATATGGGTCTTCTGGGTTTAGGGTGATAAGGAGAATTTATGGCAGATTACATCCGTTGCTGTAGGGGCGAAAAATTTTTCGCCCCTACAATTCGGTGAGGCTGCTAGAGCGATGGATGAAGCAACTCGCCAGAATTATTCAGCCATTCAATGGCGTGATATTATTGACTTCCGAAATCTGCTAGTACATGAATATTTTCGGATTGATTTACAAATTGTGTGGGCGATTGTAGAACACCAAATTCCCATCCTAAAATCCCAAATTAATACTATCTTGACATCATGACCTAATCTGAACCCCAATTAGAACAAAATCTAAGTCTTTTAGCCTCTTTCGCGAAAGCCCCGCACCCTAGCCTTTAGGCTGGGTGACGGGATGAAAGCGAGGTGGTTGCGAGTCCCTCTCGAAGTGATGCAGAGCGACGGCGTGGCGACGGAGAGGGGAGACGAGCAACCGCCAATCTGGTAGAATTGGACAAGCATTGCAGGGTTGATTTTCCCCTGATACGGTGTGCTTTCGACCGACAACTGGAGTTGACCGACCCGTAGGCCAAGGCCGCAAGTCCCCCGCTTCCAACGTTGCAATAAAGAGCATTTTCAATTCCGCAAGCCTCCTTCGGGAGAAAAATATCAATAGTGGGGCTGGGCGTCTTCCTCACTATAAAAAGCTCGAATCGGCTAACCAGAGGTAAAACTCGCGCCGTGGGAGAAGCCCGCACCGTATGCTTGCATCGGTGTCGGGAGTACGTCAC